>CAYWMF010000040.1:0-8591 GCA_964459175.1 uncultured Oscillospiraceae bacterium | reverse complement strand
AAGACTAAGTAAAATTCCAAATGCAAACTAACACATAAAAATATATAAAAATAATGTAAATTTCATCAAAACTATTGACTATTTTTAAGATTTATATTAAAATATATATTACCAGCACCTAACAAAAAAATAAAGGAGAGACTTATGGAAGAAAGAAAAAATGAAATGCCGGTCGAGGACGGACTGGACATATTTGAATTGCTCCGCGTTATGTGGGATAACAAGTTTATTATACTTGCCTGCATGATTGTTGTGGCGGGTCTTATGTTTGTGAAAACTATGTATTTCACCGACGACACCTACACCGCCGACGGCGTGCTTTACGTCAGCAACAAAAAGGACGTTTACAACGAAAGCGACTCTATCTCAAAAAGCGATATCGACACTTCCAGAACCTTGAGTACGACCTACATTGAAATACTCAAAACGCGCTCTTTCCTGACAGATATAAGCAATGCTACCGGCGGCGAATACAGCTGGAAGCAAATCAAAAATATGGTTAAAATTTCGTCGCTCAACGATACCGAGCTTTTGGAGGTTTCGGTTACGGCAAAGTCGTCCGCCGATGCCTACGGCATTGTTGACGCCATTATGAAAAACGCGCCCGAAAAGCTGATAAGCATCTACAAAAGCGGCGAGGTTGAAGTGGTTGACGTGCCGATTATGCCGATTAAGCCCGACGGTCGCGGCATGGTTAAAAACATTGCGATAGGCCTTGTTGTGGGTCTTGTTTTGGGCGCCGGCATCGCGTTTGTGCGCGGACTGTTCGACCGCAAAATCCACAAGAGCGAGGATGTCGCCAAGAGATACGACGTTTCCATTCTCGGCGAGCTGAGTCAGTAAGGAGGAAATAGCATGAGAAGAGATAAAAAGGCGGCAAAGGTTCATGAAAATCTGGTGGGTGTAGAGCACATTCTGCACGATAACTCCGATTTTGACACGATAGAAACATATAAAACCATACGTACCAACATAATGTTTTCGATGCCCAAAACCGAGCTGGGCAAGGTGGTTGTCATCACATCGGCCTCTCCCGGCGACGGCAAAACCACCTCGACGATAAACCTTGCGATAACCTTCGCGCAAACCGGCGCGCGGGTACTGTTGATTGACTGCGACCTGCGTAAATCGCGCGTGCACAGATACCTCAAGCTCGGCCGCAAGGACGGTATTACCAACGTTTTGTGCGGATTTTCCGAGTTCGAAAAGTCGGTTAAAAAGAACGTGCGCGACAATTTGGACGTCCTGACCGCCGGCGAAATTCCGCCGAATCCGTCGGAGCTGTTGGAATCCGAGGAGTTCGAAAAGCTGCTGGACGAGGTGCGCGAAAAATATGACTACATTTTCATCGACACGCCGCCTATGACGGTGGTTACCGACGCGGCAATCGTTATGAAAAACAGCACCGGCGTTGTCGTGGTTGTGCGCCAAAACGTGACAACCTACGACTTGATGGACATTACGATGGATCACGTCCGCATGACCGGCATCAAGATTCTGGGCGTTATAATGCTGGGCTGTGAGGACAAGCGCAAGAAGTACAGCTACTACAAAAGCGGCAAATACGGCTACAAATACAAGTATCGCTACGGCTACGGCTACCGCTACGGCGACGAGCCCGAAAAGAAAAAGCCCAGCGCGGTGAAGGATATTTAACGCCGGCGATTTTGCGTAGCAAAATTTTCATTAATTCCGAATTAGATAAGCGCCGTTGGCGCTTCGGGCGTTGCCGCGTTGATTTACGCGCAAAAAGCTGTCTCAAATGCAACAAAAGCGTTTGAGACAGCTTTTTTAATTCAAAATTCCATGTGCTTTTAAGCTACATGTGCCTTTATTCTGCGATGTTTACGCATTTTCCTGCGCGCGCTTTGCCTCGGGTGAAACGGGTCTGTAGGGGCAGTCGATTTCATCGACGATGCGCGTCGGAGCCGCCCAGCGGACAGCGTTGGTGATGATTTTCCGGACGTTGGGGTTGAAGAATGTGGGATATTCCTCGTGGCCGGGCTGGAAATAGAACATTTTGCCGTTGCGCTTATACCAAGTACAGCCGCTGCGGAAAACCTCGCCGCCGGTGAACCAGCCGAGGAAAATCAGCTCGTCGGGCTGTGGAATGTCGAAGGGCTCGCCGTACATTTCTTCGTGCTCAAGCTCGAAATATTCGCCGATGCCCTCGGTAATGGGGTGCGACGGCATGATATTCCAAATTCTTTCGCGCTCGTTGTCGCGCCACGAAAGGTCGGCTTTTTGACCGACAAGTTTTTTGAAAATCTTGGAATGGTGCGCAGAATGCAGTGCGATAAAGCCCATGCCGCGCAGAATGCGGTTGTGAATCTTTTCGACAAGCTCGTCGGGTACGTCGTTATGCTTGCAGTGTGCCCACCAAATCAAAACGTCGGTACTCTCCAGCACCTCATCGCTGAGGCCGCATCCCGGCATGTCGAGAGTTGCGGTTCTGACCTCGATATCGTCGTTGGCGCCCAGAAAATCGGCGATACAGCCGTGAATGCCTTTAGGGTAAACATTGCGTATTGCTTCACTTACCTGTTCGTGGTAATTTTCATTCCAGACAGTTACTCTTATCATAGTAATATCTCCTTACATTTTGTCAATAATTTTGTGCAAATGCTCCGAAGACGCCTTGACGTCGGCGATATAGTCCTCGGGGCAGTTATCCTGCTCGACGCATAAGTACTTGACGCCGTTGTTTTTTGCGGTGGCGATGATTTTTTCGAAGTTCATATTACCCTTGCCGCAAGCCGAGATAATCGGCGTGGTGTTGCCGTCGGAATTGAGACGGCAAGCCATATCCTTCAGATGCAGAATATCCACACGACCGGCCAGCTTTTCGATCCATTCGCACACATCGGCACCGGCATATTGCAACCAATAGGTGTCAAGCACAAAGGTTATGTTTTCGGGATCAAGCCCCTCCATCAGCATATCAATCATGCGCTTGCCGTTGTCCAGCATCATGAATTCATGGTTGTGATGATGATATGTGAACTTCATGCCCTCCTTGGAAATGCGGGCGGCAATCTTGTTTGCCTTGACGATAAAGTCCTCGGTTTCCTCGGCAGTATGGGCAAAAAAGCCTCCGACGCCCATGTTTGTGGTGTGCAGCTTTTTGTGATTTTCGATCGACTGCTCAATGTCGTTGACCATCATTCCAAAGTCGTCGTGCGTGCCGACAATGTCAATTCCGGCTTCCTTGATCATGTCGTAATATTTGCCATACTCATAGCCATAGCAACCTGCGGTTTGCACCTCGTCGTAGCCGAGGCTCTTGAGCGTTTTAAAGGTTTCTCTGAATTCCTGCTCGCCTTTTTGCAGAACCGTTCTAACGGTCCACAGCTGAATGCCTAACTTCATATTTTTCTCCCTTTTGTATGAAATTAATCAAAATATACCGGCTCGCCCGTCTTGGAGGAGGTATAAATTGCTTCCAGAATCTGGCTTACAACCAATGCCTGATGCGGCAGAACGCAGGGCTCGGTATCGTTGATAATGGAGTCAATCCACTGCTGAGCTTCGAGAACGGAAGCGTTGTCGCCAAGCTTGCCGACGCCGGGCAGATTTACGTTTCTGAGGTCGTAATCAACCTTTACCAGCGCGCCGAGGTCCTCTTTGTTGACCGAAAGCTCGTTCCAACCGGTTTTTGCGCCTGCCTTATTGCCGCACAGAACGGTTGCTGCCTCAAGCGGAGTGTCGTAGTTGAGCGCCCAGCTGGATTCCAGGCTGATGGTAGCGCCGTTTTTCATAACGATGAAGCCGAAAGCCGAGTCCTCAACGGTGTTGATGGAGGGATCCCAGGGTCCGCTTGAGTTACCGCCGCAGGCCTCGTTGAGCTTCTTGTACTTGGTGCCGACAACCATTTTGGGCTCGTAGTTGTTCATGGTGTACAGAGTCAGGTCAAGCGCATGGGTTCCGATGTCGATCAGCGGACCGCCGCCCTGCTCGTATTCGTTGATGAAAACGCCCCATGTGGGCACGCCGCGGCGACGAACAGCCAGCGCCTTTGCGTAGTAAACCTCTCCCAGGTCGCCTCTTTCGACGATTTTCTTAAGCAAAATAATTTCTTTTCTCTGGCGGTTCTGATAGCCGATGGACAGCTTCATGCCGGTTTCCTTGGCAACTTTAACCATTTCGGCAGCCTCAGCCGCGTTGATAGCCATAGGCTTTTCGCACATAACGTGCTTGCCGGCACGCATAGCGTCAATGGAGATGAAGGAGTGCGAGCGATTGGGGGTGCAGACGTGAACCACGTCGATGGATTTATCGTCAAGCAGCTGCTTGTAGTCGGTGTAAACCTTTGCATCGGAAGTGCCGTATTTAGCGGCGGCGGCCTTTGCCTTTTCTTCGATTATATCGCAAAATGCCGTCATTTCGACTTCGCTTACGTTGGAAAGCGCGGGCATGTGCTTGCCGTTGGCGATACCGCCGCAGCCGATGATACCGATTTTAAGTTTTTTCATGTTTTATTCCTCCAAAAAAATTTTTTAGTTGTTTAAAAAAAGTATAACATTATGCGGATTTTTATGATATAATAATATTGTCGAAAAATAAAAATATTTTGTTATGGTGATTAAAATGTCTGACAACAACAATAACGACTTTGAATTTTGCCGCTTTGACCGGATTTTCGTGCCTCCCGAACAGCCCGATCCGCCCGAGCACGAGGGCTATTATGTCGAGCGCGAGGTGAACGACGGCTTTCCATTTCACTGCTTTTCGCAAAGCGCGATGCGCCGCGGCATGACAACCAGCCCACACATTCACGAATTTATCGAAATTTTGTATTGCAACCTCGGCGAATTCCGCGTCACCGTCAACAAGCAAAACCAAATGCTGCGCAAGGGCGACCTTATCATCATCAACTCGCGCGAGGTTCACGAGGCCTACGCCGCAAGTGTGCCCGCCCGCTACACCGTAATAAAATTTTCGCCGGAGCTTTTGTGCTCCACCCCGAAAAGCATTTTCGAATACAAATATATGCTGCCCTTCACCATCGAAAATTCCGACCTGAACCACCTTTTCACCCACGAAATCACCGACGGCACCTGCGTGCCGGAAATCGTCAAAAACATACTCACCGAGTACAACGAAAAGAAATACGGCTTCGAGCTGGCTGTGCGCGGCGAAATTTGCCGACTGTTTTTGTGGATTCTGCGCGGCTGGCTCAGCGACGGCATGAACCTCGACTTCGCCCAGAACCTCAACGAATCGACAATGCTCAAGCTCAAGGACGTTTTCGAATACATCGAAAAAAACCCGCAAGAGGACATCACGCTGGAAAAAAGCGCCGCCATGTGCAGCTTTTCGCCCAGCCACTTTTCGCGCGTTTTCAAGCGCGCCACCGGTAAAAACTTCACCGACTACCTCAACGCCCAGCGCATTTCCGCCGCCCAAAAGCTTCTGGTCACCTCCGAGCTGAACATCACCGAAATCGCCATGGAATGCGGCTTTTCGTCCACCAGCTATTTCATCAAAAAGTTCCGCGACAAAACCGGCATGTCGCCCAAAAAGTACCGCGCCGCCATCGGAATATAATTAGCAATTAGTAATTGAGGAAGATTTTTCTACGAAAAATCTTCCTCTTGAAGCGCCGCCGGCGCTTAGGGCAGTGTCAACCGTAGGCTGACGGATGAGGTGTTGACGCGACTGCCATCGGTATTAGCGAATTATATTTATGCCGCAAGGCTTATTTTTTTGAAAATAAATAATTATTTTTCGTAATCCTATTGACAAAATTATGTAAATGTGTTATAATCTGTCTGTCGGTTACGAAAATTAGTATTTCAAAAGGTTAGGTTACTAATGGACAACATTAAGAAAATCATTGAAAGGTTAGACAAATTTCAAACAGAACGCCGTCTTTTGCAGACGGCGTTGGCGAAGCCTCCCGACGACAGCGCGCCGGACAGCGATGTGCTAGAAGCGCGGCTGGCGGCCTGTGAAAGGAGCCTGAGATACACTCAGAAAAAGATATTTAATGTGCTCAAGCGGATAAAGGACCCGCAAATGTACAATATTTTGGAGGCGCGGATTTTTGCGCGGCTGACCATGGACGAAATCGCGGAGCAAATGTTTTTCGACGTGCGCACCGCCTATCGCCTAAAGGAAAAGGCCTATCGCGAATTCAATCGGATAATGAACGAGCTGGAAAGAACGCTGTAAAATGCGCTGTGAGCAATTTACTTTATCTCCACCCCGAACGTGACGGTGTATTTTTCCGCGGTGTAAATCTGCGGGTCGTTGAATTCCACAACAACCTCGCGCTTATAGTCGCCCGAAGCCGACACGGTGGAAAGGTCGGCGCGAAGTGTAATTCCGTCGGCCGTCAGCGCATCCAGCGCCATCATATTGACCGAGCGCGCCTCTATGTACATGATTTCGGGCGCATTTACGGTATAGCGCGCGTCGCCGCCGGTTCCGGTAACAATAATATTTGCCTCGCTCAGGTAAACCGGCACAATGCGCTTGATATTGCGCACCGTCGGGTCAAGGGTGATGTCGATGCTTATGGTGTCGCCGTCAAGATAATCCAGCTCGGAATCAACGCTTTCAAGCAACACCTCGATGTTATATTTATCCTTAATCTGCCTGGGATCGACCGATGCCACAATCAGCTCGTCGCCCAGCGCGTCGATATACTCCGCCTCGCCCTGTACCGAAACAACATTGCGCGAAAGCGTGACGTCGATATACTGCTCCGGTATAATATCGTCGGTAAAGCGCACAACCGGCGTCAGATATTTCTGCTTGTAAACCGGTATCTGAATGCCGACAGACGAAACATTGGTTTTGAGATACGGATTTGTCACGGTGTTTCCGCTCTCGTCGCACAGCTTGATACTGCCGGTGGCGCTCATGCTCTTGGTAATCATGCCCAAATCCACCTCGGTGACCGCGTAATCAATGGATTTAACGATAGTCGCCGGGCCGGAAACCTTAATCAGCGCAGGGTCGGTGACATACTCGCCCAGCACCAGACTTTCTTCCTTGGTATAGGTGATGCGCGGCTTGACCTCGACGTCTTTTTGCAGTGTGGTATCAACATAAACCTCGACGGTGGTCGGCTCGTAGCCGATAACCTTGATGCCGTTTTTGGTGGTAACGCTTACCGGCAGATGGTGGTCGCCCGACATTGTGACCGAGGAAAGATCCACCGACGCCGATATTTCGGCGGTTTTGAGGCGATTTATATCGCTTTGCTTGCCCGAAAGAGTCACGCTGACAACGCCGTCGTAGCCGGAAATTACCGAAAATCCGCTCTCCGTCAGCATTTCCTCCGTGCCCGTAAGCTCGATGGGAATATAGTCAAAGGTTCGCTCATATGTTGGGCTGTCCACCCTCATGACATAAAACCACAAAACAATCGCCAAAAGAAGCGCGCAAAGACGTGCGGCAAAATTGCCCTTTTTCTCCTTTTTGTTCTGTGGGTTATTCGGTTGGTATTCGCTGACCGTTGCCGGCACTCTATTGCGTTCTGCCATTATATCATCCCTTTTTGGTGAAAAACCGTTTTATAAACTGCTTAACATTGGCAAAAATGTTGTTTTCCTGCTCGCCACCGTCCGAAACCGAGCTCTTTTTGAGCAAATTCGGGTCGATCATGCGGTTGACCAGCTCGTTTTTGAGGGTATAGCGCGTGAAATTGCGCACCAGCGTACCGTTTTCCGCCAGCGAAATAACGCCGTTTTCCTCCGAAACAACAATGACAATGGCGTCGCTGTTCTCGCTTATGCCGATGCCGGCGCGGTGGCGCGTACCCAGATCCTTGACAATATCGCTGTTATTGGACAGCGGCAAAAAACAGCCGCACGCCAAAATACGGTTATCGCGTATTATCATGGCACCGTCGTGAAGCGGCGCCTTGTTGAAGAAAATGTTTTTGACAATAAATGTGGAAATCTCGGCGTCCACCACCACACCGCTTTTGACCTCGTCGCCCAGGCGGGTGGTGCGCTCAATAACAATCAGCGCGCCGGTTTTGTCGTTGGAAAGCTCCTGTGCCGAGCGCGCAAGCTCGTCGATGGTTTCGAGGGTCTGCTGAAGCTCCTTTTGCTCGCCGATACGGTTAAGCTGGTTGAGCGAATTGCCGCCCATTTTTTCCAGCATACTGCGAAGCTCCGGCTGGAATACGATAAACAGCGCCAAAATACCCACCTGCACCACATTTTGAAGCAGAAAATTGAGGGCATTCATATTCAAAAAGCTGCTCATCATCAGCACCAAAAGTATAAGCACAACGCCCAACGCCAGCTTGCCCGCGCGTCGGTCGCGTATAAAGATATATATGTAATAAAAAATTACCGATACCAGCAAAATATCTATAATGTCGCTTATACCCATGCTCATGAGCTGGTTTGCGATGTAGCGAACGCTGTCGGATATGTATTCCATGAAAAACCCCCTTTTCGGTCGGGAAATCTAAAAACTATCTGTATATTCTGTATATGTGGAAAATTTTTCGAAGAAAAATCTTCCACAATTGCTAATTTCTAATTACTAATTTCTAATTTGTAATTTGTAAGACTTGCGAAACAAGGCTTATGCATATATTATACCACGAAGCAAAAATGCTTGCTTGC
>CAYWMF010000039.1:2306-8597 GCA_964459175.1 uncultured Oscillospiraceae bacterium | reverse complement strand
CCGATAAATCTGCCTTTGCCGGACGAGGGGATAAGCGAAACAAGCCATTCGTTGCTGCAAGGTCCGACAAACTGAAAAAGGAGCTGTACAACAATAAAAATTGCCAAAAACATCGCCGTGCGCGCGCCGGCGGGTATGTCCATAAACGGCACGAATATCAGCACAACATAGAGCATACGCCCAATAAAGCAGCTGATTATCGAGGGAAGCTTGGCTTTTTTGATATGCTTGGTGATTTGCAGCATCAAAAGCGCGGTAACCGAGGCGCAGGTCGTGATGCTCGAAACAGCGCCGTTCACGGCATCGCTGACTCCCAGCTCCAACAGCAGGGCGGCGATAAATGTACCGGTCATCAGCGCGGAAATCGCGGTCGAGGTAGTATTGCTCAACAGGTAGCCTATGCGGCTTATTTTCCAATCGCGTTCGGTTTCAGGGTATTGCATGAAAAAGTGACGTCGCAGCTTGCCGAGGATGAAAAGCAGATAATACTTAATGTTTTTCATAATACATACCGCCAAACATAATTATTGTGCATTTGTTGTAAATCTATTATACACTTTTTTCACTAAAAGTCAATACCTTTCGGAACTTTTCTGCGGCAAAATATTACAGCCGAAAAAATGCGCAAATTCAGGTGATTTCATGCATGACGGAGCATGAGCGGCAAGCATGCCAACAGCCGAGCTTTCGCTCGGCTGTTGGCTATATATTTCAACAAGGGAGACCAATCTTGTTGAAACCGATATTATAGGCCGCACGCGCGGTGCGGGCTTGGCGGATTTCTCGCTTGTATCATGAGGCTGTCGGTGTATGTGTAAAGCGACGAGGACCGAAGAGGTCGGCAAAGCTCGAAAAGTCTGTCCCTCGCCGCATTGCACACAAATTAATGCGAAGAATCCACGTTGCGGCTCACGCTTGAAAGCGTGGGTTACGCGGCGAAAAGTGAATTGTCGTTTTCGAAAAGCTCAGAGCTTCCGCTCGGTTTAATGCCGAAGCTTTGCAGTTTTCGGAAATCGGCTTTTGGAATCGCGAATTATGAGATTATTTATCCCATGCGTTCGGTGTTTCGGCAAGCGCGGTTTGTACGGCATTGTACGAACGAACAACCGGTTCAAAATAAATGCAAGAAAGCGTGCTTACATCATTAAACATTTTGTATTCATATGCGGCGTAGGGGCGCGCAACCAGCTTGAGGTCGGCATCGGCAATACCGGTGACCGCCGCGGTGTATACGAAGCTATCGGAATCGGCGCTGTAAATCTTTTCGCACGCTACATCGGCGACCTGATAATCGCCGAGCCAATACTCGACTTTGCCGTTGTTAATTCTTACGGTAAGGTTGGATGCCTTTAAGTCGTCGGCAGTCAAGCCCTCGGCGGTGAGTGCCGCTTCGGGTACTATGAACATACCGAACTTCAGATTTACCGTGCATTCGGGTGCGAGTCCGCTATAGGTTTCGGCATTCGGGTTGATGCCGGTAATGAGCTTGTTCGCGCCGACGTTAACCTTTGCGCCGAAACGCAAAGCATCGGTGCCGTTGGTTCTGATCTGTGCGCCGAGTGTTTCGCAGTCGATGTACTTGTCAGCCACAACATTAACCGTGATGGTCTGTGTGGTTGCCGCAAAGCCGTTAACAGGGCTGTCGGCAAAGTAAACGCGGAAGGTGAAGCTACCGTCGGTTCCGTTGATATTTTCGGCGGTTCCGGCAACAGGCACAACCTTATTGCTGATTACAAAATAGCAATTTGCGGTGGTCGGAGTTATTTTATCATTATAGTAAACCGTGCACATACGCTCGATTATCGACTTGTTAATAAATTTACCGTCTTCGTCAAAATCAAAGCATTCGGTCGGCAGGGTGATTACGGTACCGTTTCGGTGCTCGATGCCAGACAGAACGCTCAGCTCATCGGCGTATTTTTCGTTTATGCTCTGCTGTGTTTCGACAGCGTTATCCAGCTTTGGAGCCGCGATGAACGCCTCGGCGTCGGCCTTGGTGGCAAAGAAGCCGATGTAATCAAGGTCGGTATAACGACCCGCGTTCTGCGTTGGGCGCATAAAGTCGAAGCGAATGCTGTTGAGCTTGTTCGACCAGCTGGTGTCGCGATTACCCTTATTTTCGGGTTTGCCGGTCCAGGAGCCTGCGAACGAGGTTTCAAATATAATGTTTTCGAATTCCGTGCCTGTGGCGCGAGACTTCTGCTGATAAGCATGATCGCCGCCGTAGCCGGTGGTGTAGTAGTAAATCTGATAGTTGCCGGCCACGGAGTTTCTGTCGCGGTAAACGATTACCGGATAATCGGCCAGCTGAGGAATTGCGGGAATAACGCCGTCGCCGGGATAAAGCGTGAAGTTGAACTCGGCGTTTGTGGCGACAGTGTCGTCCTTGGTCAAGCGCAGATATGCGCCGCCGAGGGCGTTTTCATCGATGATGGTTTCGGTAAGCAGTCCGGGAACCTGCTTGCCGTCTCGCACAACCTGATACAGGCTCATGTAGCCCTGAAGAATGGGGCTTGCGAAATTGAGAATTATGCGGTAATGCGCCGCGGGAATCGGCATATTTGCTTCGGTTGCGCTAACCTCGCCGGCGCTTGTATCAACCGAGCTTTCCATCGAAATTTTAACACTGCATTTACCGTCGGTGCCGTCCTTGTCGGCGGCGGTTCCGGCTGTCGAAGGAGTAAAGTCGCTTACGGTGATAGTGGCGGTAACGCCCTTATAGCGTGCGACCAGCTTGTCGGCAATCGGCTTGACAGCGTTGCTGATGTCGGCGGCGTTTGCCTTAGCCAGCAGTGCGTTGTGAGCAACATTGGTCAGAGTTACATTTCCGTCGCCGTCAACCGTTCTGAGGGTGTCAAGAACATCGTTCGCAAGCTTTTCGAGCAGCCCGGCGGTGTTGGCAACGCTTGTATCCTCGACGAATTTGATGGTTACAGGTTCGTAAATGGCGTTATCCTGCCAAACGTGAAGCAGATTTTCACCGACAACAACGCTGCTACCGAAAGCGGTAGAACCCGAAGTGAGGGTAACTCTGCCAAGCGCGCTGCCATAATCGGCTTTTACGCGCAGCTCACCCTCGGCGCGGGTAACGGTATTACCCAGGTAGTTGGTATAATCGCCGGTAGCGTCGGATTCAAAGGTATAAACAGGAACCAGCTTGCTGACATCAACACCCTTGGGAACGGTAATAACCCAGTTCTGCTTATCGGTTTTTACAATGCTTTCGCTTGTTACGGCAACCTCGCCGTCGGAATACTTAAGCTGTGTGATATTGAGATCCCAGTAGTGTGGCACTACAACCGTTGTGGCATAGCCTGCGTTATAGCCTTCTTTTTCTTTATAACGAATATCGTACGATTTAGCGGCATCAACCTCGATAGTCTCGGCTGTAACCGCGGTATACTTGCCGGTCGCACTCAGACGATACTCCATATCGGTGGTAAGTCCGGAAATTGTTCCCTTGCCGCCCTTTGCTGTTGGAGCGGAAACGGTAATGGCCTTGGGGGCAAGCTGAGTCATTTTATCGGCCTTTTCCTGAGTATCATAGTAAGCTATATACTGGAAAGAACGATACAGCTCGCTGTTGGTGCTATCTGCGTTTATCGGGTCAAAGGTAATTCCGGCAACAGCGGCAGTGTTGTCGAAGCCGACATAGCCGCCTGCGTTCGCAAGGCTGTAGTCCTTAACAAACAAATGCCAGTTTTCATCGCCGCTAAGGTCTGCCGTGGCATTTCCCGCATGTATGTAGCTTTCTGCCTTTAAATTATCTTTTCTGAGCGGCTTATTAAGGAAGAAAACAGCTTTAGGGGTGTTGGTCTTATAATATGCCGAGATAAAATGAAGATTGCTGGGGCTAAACCAATCGCGCGGATCCGTGAAAGTGTAACTTGCACGACCGTCGGCACCGGTCTGATTATTGGTATTGGCATGAACGAATTTCGTTGCCGCTACCGTGCCGTCGTATTCGTACTCTACCTTATACTGTCCGTTAAATTTGGTGTCGTTATAGCTCCACTTCGAATAATGGTTTTCATCGCTCATGTCGAGCAGGAAGAAATCCTGAATCGGATTATACGAAGCCGCCGCTTCAACGGTTTTGAAGAAGCCTATATCATAAATGTAGTATTCGTAAAATTTGTTTGATGCACCATTGTTCGGAATATCCACACGAATGGCTTTCAAATTTGAGAATTGATCGTTCTTTACACCGTATGAGCCGTCGCCGTTATCTGTAAGGCAAACGGTGGTGCTGTTAAGTATGGTTCTATTCCAGTCATTACTACGGCTGAGAACTTCGCTGCTGTAATAAGCACCGTTCCAACCGCCTGTGGAAGTCGTTCCATAGAAAATACAGAATTTAGTATTATTGTCGGTCGTCATGCCGTTGATACCCTCTGTCGGGAACTTATAGGTCATACGAAAATAGGGATATTTGCTAAGATCGACACCGTCGGCAAAGCGAACTGTGAAATTACAGTCCACACCTTTGTCTTTTCCGTCGGTACCAAAGTTTTCCATAATGTTTGGCGAATAACGCAACGCACCGACTTTGTCATCAAAGGCAAGATTATCAATAAGACTTTTGGAAGCATCTTGCACATGTGCGTCGATCTTTTCTTGGCTGTCAAAGCGAATGTACAAGCCGACGTCTGTATCTTCAAAGGTCGCGCTTACGCTTAACAGCATTGCCACGATCATCAGCAATGAAAGGGCAAGCAATGAAAGGTTTTTTTTCATTTTGAAGCTCCTTTATAATTTAAATTTGCACAATTTAATATTTATGCAATTTGAATTATATCACATTTTTCAAAAAAATGCAAGTACTTTTCAAAATTTTGTGATATTTCACTATAAAATGTTTCCCTATTTGTACCTTTTACACAGCTATATACAAAAAAGTGATAAATTTTTCCACGTAAAATGTGAAAAAAGAGCTCGTCCCAGGATTTGTCCCATTTATTACTAAATCAAAGGTCAGTCGATTTTTTTACTTTTTTTGCCAATTTTGCATTTGACTATCCGCAAGTAAAAACATGACACCCGCCCTTATCGACACATTGCGTTAGCATTTCGAAGCCGCTTCACATTATCGCCTTGGCGTCGGCATTACGCACCACATCATATTATCGCCTTGGCGTTAGCATTCCGTGATCATATCATATTATCACAAAAGCAACGCATTTTTATCATAATTCATGGGATTTTTCGACTACCTTTTCTTTAAATTTTAAATTACGGATAACTTCTCCACCGCTTCGTGGTCCCTTTATCCCGCAGAAGAAGTTCTTTTATTTTTCATTTGCCGAATAAAACGGGCAACATAAACTCTTTTTTAATTGCGAATTTGCTTGCAAATTCCGGAGGGCACGCCCGCGTGACTCCGTATTAGCAAATTGCGCGATTTGGACAAAACAACACCTCATCCGTCAGCCGCAGGCCGGGATGAGGTGTTGTTTGCATTCCGATAATTCTATTTTGAATAGCAAAATTAAAGTGTTTTGGCGCGTTCATCGACCTCGGCTTTAAAATTCTTGAGGTCGTGCGAATATGTGCCGTCCATGTATGGGCTGGTTATCAGAAAATCCGCCGTGGCGCGGTTGTTGGCGATGGGAATGTCGTATACCTGCGCGATGCGGAGCAGTGCCTTGACGTCGGGGTCGTGCGGCTGAGCGGAAAGCGGGTCGGAAAAGAAAATCACGATGTCGATTTTGCCCTCGACGATTCTGGCGCCGATTTGCTGATCACCGCCGAGTGGGCCGCTGTTATAGCCACGCACCGGCAGACCCGTGCGCTCGGACACCATTTTGGCGGTGGTGCCGGTGCCGCAAAGGAAATGATGCTCCAAAATGCGCTTGTTTTGCAAGCACCATTCGATAAGCTCTTGCTTTTTATTATCGTGCGCGATGAGGGCGATATTTTTTTGCTTGTTCATAACGAATTCGATTTTTTCGATGTTCATAAGCTCCTCCTTTTTAAAAAAGCAGGAAGCAACAGCTTCCTGCACGGTGTGTCGATAGAGTATCGACACACCGCCGGACTTTCGAAAAGTCAGGGGTATTTTGCCGATATATGCCTGTCGGCGTACAATGGTACGATAAGGCATATATCGGTAAAAAGCGTGTAATTGTGCGCAATATTCGATGTATTGCGCACAATTTATTCCATAAATTCAAAAATACTATTACCTTGATTTTATAAAACTTTGCACGCGGTGGCACGGCTTTATCGACTGTCCGAAGCAGGAAGCAACAGCTTCCTGCACGGTGTGTCGATAGAGTATCGACACACCGC
>CAYWMF010000039.1:0-2206 GCA_964459175.1 uncultured Oscillospiraceae bacterium | reverse complement strand
CACGCGGTGGCACGGCTTTATCGACTGTCCGAAGCAGGAAGCAACAGCTTCCTGCGAATATATTATCCTCCGAGATACGCTTTTTTGACCATTTCGCTGGCGGCAAGCTCGCTTCCGGTGCCGCTGAGCACGATACGGCCGTTTTCCAAAACATACGCGCGGTCGGAAATAGCCAGCGATTTGCCGGCGTTTTGCTCAACCAAAAGAATCGTGGTGCCGTCGCGATTGATGTCCTTGATGATGTCGAACACCTGATCGACCAACAGCGGCGACAGACCCATCGATGGCTCGTCCAGCATAAGCAGCTTCGGGTGACTCATAATGGCGCGACCCATTGCGAGCATCTGCTGTTCGCCGCCGGAAAGTGTGCCGGCGACCTGCTTTTTGCGCTCGGCGAGGCGCGGAAAACGCGCGTAAACGGCGTCAATATCCTTTTTGAAGCCGCTCGAATCCTTGATGGAATATGCGCCCATCATCAGATTTTCGTACACCGTCAGCTCCTGAAAAATCCTGCGTCCCTCGGGGACCTGCGTCATGCCGAGCTGAACTATTTTATGGCAGGGGGTTTTGGTGATATCCTTGCCCTCGAAAGTTACACTGCCGCTTTTTGCGGGAATAAGCCCCACCACGCTCTGCATTGTGGTGGTTTTGCCGGCGCCGTTTGCGCCGATAAGCGTGACGATTTCGCCCGCGTTGACCTCGAAGCTGACGCCCTTCAGCGCGCAAATAACGCCGTAGTAAACCTCAAGGTTTTTGACTTCAAGCATTGCCATATTTAACCTCCGATATATGCCTTAATGACTTCGGGGTCGTTCAAGGCAGTCTTGGTATCGCCCTCAGCGAGAACCGTGCCGAAATTCAAAACCGTGATTTCGTCGCACAAGCCGGACACGAACTTCATATCGTGCTCGATGAGCAAAATTGTCATATCGAATTTATCGCGTATAAATTTAATGGTTTCAACCAAATCCTCGGTTTCATGCGGATTCATGCCCGCAGCCGGCTCGTCCAGCAACAAAAGCTTGGGATTTGTGGCAAGAGCGCGTGCGATTTCGAGCTTGCGTTGTTTGCCGTAGGGCAAATTGCAGGCAAGATTGTTGCGCTCCTCATCAAGACCGAAAATTGCCAGAAGCTCCTTGGCCTTTTCGCGCATCTGCTTCTCCGCCTCGAAATGGCGAGGCAAGCGGAAAATGGTCTGCGCCACGCCGCATTTGTATTTCGGCTGATTGTGCAAGCCGACCATTACGTTGCGCACAACCGTCATATTATTGAAAAGACGGATATTTTGGAAAGTACGGGCGATGCCCTTTTGATTGATTTTATCCTGCGGCAAGCCCTTAAGCTCCTCGCCGTCGAGGTAAAAGGTTCCGGCGGTCGGCTTATAAACGCCGGTCAGCAGATTGAAAATTGTGGTTTTGCCGGCGCCGTTGGGGCCGATAAGACCGTAAATTTGATTCTTTTTGATGCGGATATTGACGTCCTGTGCCGCCTTAAGTCCGCCGAAGGAGATGCCCAAATCTTTGGTTTCGAGAATGTACTCTGCCATTATTTGTCCTCCTCCTTGCCCTGGTCGTCCTTTGATGTGACATCAATCGAAAGAATTTCGTTCATTTCGATTTTGGTCGGTACAACGTCCCATTTTGCCTTATCGTCGGTAAGCTTGGCGGGGTCGTGCACCGGCTTTTTGATTTTGTGAAGCATTGCGGTGAAGTTGTACTTATCGCGGAAGCTTTTGAGCCCCGGCGCGTTGTTGTAAATGACAATAATGATAAGAATTATCGCGTAGAAAAGGTTTTGCAGCACCGCCAAATCGCCGGTGAGCACGGTTGCCAGCCAGTTGTTGAGGAAGGTAACCAGCGCCGCCGCGATAATTGCGCCGTTGATACTGCCCATGCCGCCCAAAACCACCATAACAAGAATTTCGATGGAATAGTTATAGCCGAACTTTGAGCTTTGAACATTGTAATTCGAAAAGCTGTACAGAACGCCCGCGATGCCCGCGAACATTGCCGAAAGCGTGAACGCCAAAAGCTTATATTTCGTGACGTTTATACCGCTTGCGCGCGCCGCGATTTCGTTATCGCGGATAGCGGTGACGGCGCGGCCGTGCTTGGAGCGAATGAAGTTTTGAATAACCGCCAGCGTGATGAGCACCAGTGCAAAAGCCCAGATGAACAGCAGCTTTTTATCGTAGCGCGGTGTAGGC
>CAYWMF010000038.1:0-8599 GCA_964459175.1 uncultured Oscillospiraceae bacterium | reverse complement strand
CAATCTTCGCCTTGTGGTCAGCATTGCCAAGCGCTATATGGGCCGCGGAATTAATCTTCTTGACCTTATTCAGGAGGGCAATTTGGGGCTTATCAAGGCGGTTGAAAAGTTCGATTACACCAAGGGCTTTCGTTTTTCGACGTATGCCACCTGGTGGATTCGTCAAAGCATCACTCGCGCCATTTCCGACCAGTCACGAACAATTCGCGTGCCGGTACATATGTCCGAAACGATAAATAAAATTTTGCGCACCTCTCGCCAGCTTATGCAGGAGAACGGTCGCGAGCCGTCCTTTGATGAAATCGGCGAGGCGCTCAATATGTCACCCACAAAGGTTCGCGATATTATGAAGATAGCGCAGGAGCCGGTTTCGCTGGAAACCCCTATCGGCGAGGAAAACGACAGCCATTTGGGCGATTTTATCCCGGACGGCGATACGATGTCACCCTCCGATTCGGCAAGCTTCAATCTTTTGCGCGAGCAGCTCAACAATGCGCTTCACACCCTGACGCCGCGCGAGGAGCAGATACTTAAGCTTCGCTTCGGCATTGACACCGGACGTGCCTATACGCTGGAAGAGGTGGGGCTTATTTTCAATATCACCCGCGAGCGTATCCGCCAAATCGAGGCTAAGGCACTGCGCAAGCTGCGCCAATATACCCGTTCGCGCAAGCTGAAAGATTTTCTCGATTAACGGCGCGAATTTTGTCGTAACCCCAAAAATTGCGCAAAAAAACCGCAATTTGTGCTTTATGACGAAAAATGCACGATTTATTCGGGCAATCTGCCCAAGACTATTAATAAAAAAGTAACTTGACATATTTGCGCTTTTGGTGTAAAATATAGAGTGTAATTAAATATGTTTTCAATCTATTAGGAGGATTGGTTTAATGAAAAGCAATTTGAAAAGATCCGTCAGCTTATTGTTAGCGGCGGTCATGGTACTTTCCTGCGTTTGCATGCTGTTCACTTCCTGCTCGGACGACGAAGAAGTGACCGCGGATATAGGCGAGACCGTATCCACACGAAAGCCGATTACGCTTACCATTTACGGCGTTACCGGCAAGTCTACCACACCCGAGGCAGTCAAAAAGGTTGAAGAACACCTCAACCGCCTGTCCGAAAGCGAATATTCCACCACGCTGGTGCTCAAGCTGTTCCAAGAGGACGAATATGAGCAGGCGCTGGAGAACGCATATGAAACACTTCAGCACGAGGCTGAGGTTGCCGAGTTCTGCACGGACGCTCAAAAAATTGCAGACAGAGTTGATAAGAAGAGAAATAAGCTTTTGACCGAGGCTGAGCAGAGCGCTAAGACCGCCGCCGAGAAAAAGGCTGCCGAGGATAAGGCTAAGGCCGAGGCTAAAGCCGCTGAGGAGCTTGCCGCCGCAATCGAGGCCGGCGAGGCAGAGCCCGAGGCTGCCGAGGCAAATCAGGTTGATATTGTATTTATCAACGATTTCGAGCATTATATGTCCAGCATCAACGCCGAGCCCGACCCGGTTATCATTTCGTTGGACAGCTATCTTAAGCTTGATTCCAAAATCCTCACCGATTACATACATCCCACTCTGCTTTCCGCCGCAAAAATCAACGGCATTACCTACGGTCTGCCTATAAACAAGGGCATTGAGGCCGAAAATACCTATTGCGTGTTCGATAAGGAGCTGGTTGAAAAATACGGCTTTGACACCGCCCAGGTTAAAAACTTCGCCAACATCGAATATTATCTCCAGACAATCAAGCAGAACGAGCCCGACGTTATTCCGCTTCTCAGAGCTCCCGAGGAGGTTCAGGGCTACGACTTCTATAACGACGAAATCGGTCACCCCATCGGTATCACCAACCCCGAATTCGGCGCTTATACACCTGTTACCTGCCGCAGAACCTACAGCGAATTTGCGGTAACCAACTTCTTTGAGCTTATGTCCGATTTCCGCGAATACGGCTATCTGCCCGACCTTAACGCCGATACCACCGGTATGCGCTTCGCGGTTGATATCCGCAAGGGCTCTGCCGATGACGTTGCCGAATGGGAATCTCAGGGCTATGTAGCCGAAATTTATAAGACTGCCCGCGCAACTACCGAAAATACCCTCGGTTCGCTCTATGCTATCAGCACATATTCCAAATATCCCGCACGCTGCATGGAAATCCTTAAGATGCTTTACACCGAGCCCGAATTCAAGAATATTTACACCTTCGGCGTAGAGGGCACCAACTATTCCGTTAACCCCGATCATACCATTAAGCGCCTTAACGATGACTACGTTATGGACTTCATGAAGTCCGGTAACACCTTTATCGGTCTGCTGGACGAGGGAATGGATCCCGATTATGTCGAAAAGGCCGTTGAACAGAACTTCAATGTTAAGCGCCACGGCTTCCTGGCATTCCAGGTTAAGCTCAGCGAGTCCGAAAAAGCCGCGCTGGATTACTATGTAGAGCAGACCGGCGACACTTTCGAAGTCCTCAGACAGGGCATTGAAAACCCCGATATTACCTATAGCCGTCTTGCCAACAAGCTCGACCGTGGTTATACCAACGCCGATATAATCGGCATCAAGGACTTCCTCTTCGGCACAGACGAGGAACCCTCCAGCTGGGCAACCCAGTTCGATAACTACAAGTCCACCATTCCGGCGAATGTAACCATTGAGGAAAAGGATCTTTCGTCCTACATTGTACAGAACAAAAACGACTGATAAAGAATTAAGAGGTGTTGCGCAACGGCGCAACACCTCTGACTGTCGAGAAAGCCATGAGAGCGCACACGAACAAAGAATAATAAAATACAAAGAAAGCAACACATTGACTGTAAACGGCACGCAATACATCGAATATTGCGCGCCGTTGTGTGCTTTTGCCGAAGCGAGTCATCGTACGCCGACAGACTCGTTTCAACAAAATCACCCTGCCTTTTCGAAAGTCAGGCAGTGTGTCGATAGTCTATCGACACACTGAGGTGTTGAACGACCGTGCCACACCTTTTTTAGAATTTTAAGGAGTATTAAATAAGTATTATGATTAATTTTTATATGCCCACCGAAATTCATTCCGCCGTCGGCTGTGTGGCGGCCGGCGCGGACTGCTTTAAAATCGGCAAAAAATGTATAATCGTCACCGGCAGAAGCTCGGCGCGTGCCTGTGGAGCGCTCAAGGATGTGTGCGAGGTGCTCGAAAAAAACGGCACGCAATTTTTGCTGTTCGATAAAATCGGCGAAAACCCCGCGATAGCCACCTGCTTTGACGGCGGTAAGGCCGCGGCGGCTTTCGGCGCGGAATTCGTGATAGGCATCGGCGGCGGCAGCGCGCTGGATGCCTCAAAGGCGATAGCCGCGTACGCCGCAAATCCGCAATTGACCGTTAAGGAGGATATTTTCGACGCCGAAGCGACGGTTAATAAATCACTTCCGATTATTGCCGTTCCCACCACCGCCGGCACCGGCAGTGAGGTGAATCCGTATGCTGTTTTGACGCTGGACGGCGGCGTTAAAAAGAAAACCTTCAACAGTCGCATGTCCTATCCGCTTCACGCTTTTCTGGATGTGCGGTATACAATGTCGCTGTCGCTCAAATATACGCTCAGCACCGCGCTGGACGCCTTTTGCCACGCGACCGAGTCGTTTCTTTCGCCGAAATCCAACGAACTTTCCGAGCTTTTCGCGCTTTACGCAGCCAAAACCATTTGGAATAATATTAACGAGGTATATATTGGCGGCGATGTGGATTTACAGCTCAAGCAGGAGCTTTTGAGCGCCGCCTGTGCCGCCGGTATGGCGATTAACACCACCGGCACGGGCTTTCCGCACCCGATGGGCTATAACATAACCTTGCTTCACGGTGTGCCGCACGGTATGGCTTGCGCCGCCTTTACCGGTGAATATCTGGCGTATAACGAAATGGCTAACCCCATGCGCTGTCGTCGGCTCTATGACTGTATGGGCGCCTCGGGTGATATGGTGAAGAAAACAATTCCGCAAATGGCGAGCGTGAATATTAAGCTTACGGACGACGAAATCGAGCATTTTATCGAGCTGACCGGCGATGCGAAGAATTATGCCAACAGCTTTTACAAAATCACAAAGGACGAAATGCGCCAAATTTACAGAAAGCTGTTTTAAATTTTTTCGACAATAATTTTTTTGCATGTTTGGCTGATTTTTTGGCATAACTATTGACATTTTTCTACTTTTGTGCTACAATAAACTAAGATTAATTGAAAGTGAGCTTTTAAAATGATTAAGGTTTCTTTGCTTGGAGATTCAATACGCCAGGTGGGCTACGGAAACAGGGTTTGCGAGCTGTTGGGCGAAAATTTTGAGGTTTTTCAGCCAAATGATAATTGCCGATTTGCAAAATATACCCTGCGTGGGCTGTTCGATTGGCGCGAAAGCATGAAAGGCAGCCGTATTGTGCATTGGAACAACGGTTTGTGGGATATTTGCGACCTTTTCGGCGACGGCCCGTTTTCTACGGAAAGCGAATATATCGAAAATATGACCCGAGTTGCCGACATTCTTCTGTCGCGTCACGATATTGTGATTTTTGCCACGACAACGCCGGTTACCGGCCAAAATATGTATAATAAAAATACCGTCATCGAGCGCTACAACGAAATTATTGTGCCGATTTTGCGTGAAAAAGGAGTTATTATCAACGATTTGCATACGCCAGTTGCCGCGGATATCGATAAATATATTCGCAAGGACGATAATATTCATCTGACCGACGCCGCTATTGAGCTGTGCGCCGCGCAGGTTGCCGATGTTATCCGCAAGGCTGCCGCTCAGCTTGACGATAATTGCGCGAATGCCGCAAATTTCGGCGGTACGCAAGGCGCGCCGGTATAATTTGACGGCTAAAACGCTGTTTTAAGCACGATTTTAATATAATAGTTAGGAGAAGCAAAATGAAAATAGGAGCACAGCTTTACACAGTTCATGACTATACCAAAACTCTCGACGGCTTGGCTGATACACTCGCGCGCGTTGCCGATATTGGCTACACCTCGGTTCAGGTGTCCGGCACCTGCGCCTACGAGCCCGATTGGCTGGCGGCCGAGCTCAAAAAGAACGGCCTTACCTGCAATCTTACCCATACGCCGTTTGATAAAATGGTCGAAGACCCCGCAAAGGTGATTGAAAACCACAATATTTTCGGCTGTAAATATATCGGCATCGGCGGTTACGACAATTTCTGGCGTATTGGCGTCGGCGCGGTGGACGAATTTGTTGAAAAGGCGCACCCTGTTATCGAGGCTTTCAATAAGGCAGGCAAGAAGCTTTTCTATCATAACCACAATCATGAATTCAAGCCCGAAAACGGCACTTACATTTTCGAGAAGCTGGTTGACGCTTTCGGTGCCGACGAGCTGGGCTTTACGCTGGACGTTTACTGGGTTAAGGAAGGCGGTCACGACCCCGTGAAGTGGCTGAGAGACCTCAAGGGACGTGTTCAGTGTATCCACTTCAAGGATATGTCCACCGACAAGGACGGCAAGCACATTTTTGCCCCCGTCGGCAGCGGAATTCTCGATTTCGACGAGATTATCAAGGCGTCGTATGATGCGGGCGTTGAGTACGCTTTCGTAGAGCAGGACGACAGCTACGGCGAAAACCCGTTCGATTGCCTTAAAAAGAGCTACGATTTCCTTAAATCCAAGGGATTGAATTAAAGAATAACAGAAAAAACAACAAAAACAGCCGCATCCGATCTAAAGTCGGATGCGGTTTCGTTTCGCAGTTTCCATCAAGGAAAAAACTTTAAGAGAAAATCGATTGTGCGTTTATGTATCGAGACTGTTTTTGTCAAGCAAAAATTCCTTTACGCCCATCTAATATTTTTGCCGTTTACGATAATTTTATTACATGAGCGTTCGATTACATGTTTTTGGCAGAGGAATATTTACATTATAAAGCATTTTTTTGGACAGATTTTCACGCATTTCATGCACAAAAAGCATTCGGTGCTGCTCCGTGCAAAGAATCAAACTATCGGTAGAGAGCGGCTTGTTGCTCCCCGAACAATATTTTCAATATTAATGATTTACTTGAAATGTCAACACCTCATCCGTCAGCCGTAGCCGTGACACCGCCCCAAGCGTCATGGCGCGTCGAGGGGAAGGCTTCATAGAGGCGATTTTCCGCAGAAAAATCAACCATAATTGCGAATTTGCTTGCAAATTCCAGAGGGTACGCTTGCGTGACTCCGTATTAGCGAATTGTGTATTAGAATAGCTCCACCGCCGCACGCACAGCGCGCTTCAAAAACAATACACCCGACGAAAACGTCGGGTGTATTGTCGTTTCTCAATTTTCCTAATTTCATCAAGCTTAAGATAAAAATTTCCGCTTCAACGGCTTTCCTTTAAGGAGAAGCGTTCAGCAATACATTGTTCCCAAAATTACGGCGAAACTATTGCCATGCTGAGGCTGTTGACTGCGTTGTATTCAAAGTCGGTAAGCGTCATGACTGTACTGTCGGTATTTTTGGTGAACGTGAATTTTACCTCGGCACAGGGTAGTATGTGTGCGCTGTCGGCAAACAGCGTATAGGTGAAAACTGCGGTGTCGTCTGTCTCGTCGATGCTTGACAGCTCTTTTATTATCGACGAATAGCCGTGCGCGCAGGAGCCGCTGTAATTGCCCTCATCGTCAATTGTGATGAACGACGACTCGGTAAGCTTGGACGCGAATTTGTCGATAACGCTTTCGTCGGTGTAGCCGAAACGCAGACGGATATACTGCTTGAATTCGTCAAGCGTTGTTTTCAAAACAAAATCCTCGTTTTGCGACATCAGCTCATGCACGGCGGCGTGGAAAATGCTGTTGAAGTTGGCGTCAACGTCAAAGCTGTTTTCGGCGATAAGATTTTTTTCGTGGAAAACCTGCTCAATGAAAGTGATGGCCGAGCAAAGCTCTTCATCGCTCGAAGAAATACTTGCGTTCTCAAAGACTTTGTATCTCTCTCTGCCGCCGAAGTATTCGACAAACGGCCGATTCTCGGAAACTCTGAGTGTGTAGTAATACGAAGCATCGGGCAGAAGCTCGGTTTTGCTGTTAGAAACATCCAGCCTTACCTCCTGCAGATACGCTATGAAAGCTGTATCCACATTGGCATAACGAACGACTATCGGCATGCCCTCGCCGATTTTTGCGTCGATATCGGCCTTTAGCAGCTCTTTAATCGAGTCGCCCTCAATATAAATATTCAGTACTTCTTCGTCCTTTTGGCACAGCGCCGACAGGAATTCGGTTGCCTTGACTTCAAGCGGCAATGCCGCCACTGCGTCCCAATCCCGCGCGGTTATCGCATAATCAAGCTTTTGATATTGCTCGTCCGCGGCAGTGTCATCGGCGGGGGTGATTTCGGTATTGTCGATTTCGGGCGTGGAGTCTGTTGGATTTGCAACATCATTCTGCACGATATTGTCGTGAACGGCGCCGTCGTCCGGCTTTTTGGACACATCATTTTTTGCGCAGGAAGTCAAAAGCGCCGCAGCTATCAGTAAAAATGCGATTTTTTTCATGCCGTCCTCCTTGAAGTACAACGGATTTTATAAATTTGTCTTAAAACAGTAAAAAGGATTGGTTATCGCAGTTCGAATACGGCATCAAAATCGAGGTGGAATTGTAAAAACCGGAGTGGAGATACAGGTTTGCAAACGGCGAATAAATGCGGAAGCGGTTTTGCGCAATGCGCTTGATTTCCCAAAGCTGGCTTTCACAATCGCATTTTTCGGTCAAAATCGGCTTGCCGTCCTTAACGGCGAAGTATTTGCCGTCGCGCGAAATTCTGTATTTGCCCTCAACCTTTTCAAGCTTTACCTTGCAGCTGCTCAAATTAACGCCCTGAGCCGGCCATAACAGTATGGGATCGTTGCCGCTGAGGTCAAGAGGAGCGTTGCGACCCTGGAAGTCACTGCAAATTACAACCTCGTCGCCGAAGGTGTCCGACCAATATTTCTTTGTGGGCATCCAAACCGTCATCAGCGAATCCTCGTCCCAGGTCTTACCTGCCGAGGCAAAGTCGATTACGGTGAAATCGCCGGTAGAGGAGGGAACGGAGTATTCGACCAGCGTGTCGAATTTTGCGGTATTTGTGGGCTTAAGCTCAACATAGCCGTCCTTGCCGTAAAGTATATCAACCGGCTTTTCGATATCTTCGCCCAAACGCACATCGCGCGCCAGAACAATAGGACCGCGGCGCAGTGCAATGTGATATTTGGAATTCTTGTCGGCATCGATGGCAAAGGGCTTTATTACCTGAGCGCGCATGTCCAGCGTCAACAGAACTTCGCTGTTTTGCCAGCATTTTTCAACTGCGGCGTATTCGCCGGCCTCGACTGCGATGCTTTCACCGTCAACCGTCAGCGAGCTCTTTTCGCTCCATGCGGGAATTCTGAAATAAAGCTTGAATACCTCGTTTGCGGGGGCGTTTATGCTGATCTTTATATCGCCCTCAACCGGGTATTTGGTATCAATTGAAATGCTTACCGGCTCACCGGAGGGCGCAAAGGCCTTTATCGTGCCGGGCAGATAGAGGTTCATGGTGATGCCGTCCTCAGCCAGCATACAGCTTGTCATCGGGATAAGAC
>CAYWMF010000037.1:0-8604 GCA_964459175.1 uncultured Oscillospiraceae bacterium | reverse complement strand
GTCAAGATCCTGTGTTGAAATAATGCGGAAAAAGTCTTCGCCGTTCAAAACGCTGCAGCCGGAGGTCGATGCGGGAATGAAAGGGTCAAGCTCGCTGGGAGCCATAATCCAACCCGGTTCGGACGCCGCAAAAGCCGCGGTGCAGAGAATAACAGCCATGAATAATGCAGCTAAGAATTTTTTCATGTGGTTCTCCTTTTAAAATATTTTTCGGTGCATAGCTTCACCGTTTTATGATAATATTTTATCACATAACGCACAAAATGTCAATCAATTTTTTGTTATCGGCGAACATTTCGGCGTTTACAACAAATTATGGCGGCATTTTATGTGCATTATATCAATTCATTCGGGCATTATAATAGCTTTTTTCGATATTTTCCGCAGAGTGTTGAATTTTCGGAAAAAGTATAGTATAATATAGATATAAATCGAAAGGCGGCAAAATATGGTTACAACAGTTTTTTCAGCCGGATTGAGCGGCATCGACGGCTACATAATACGTGCGGAATGCTCGGAAACCGGCGGGCTGCCCGGCATAAGCATAATAGGACTGCCGGACAACGCAGTTAAGGAATCGCTTTCGCGCATCGAATCGGCGCTGAAAAATAACGGTTTTACCTTTATTCGCAACAAAACCGTTATAAATTTGGCGCCCGCCGACACCAAAAAGGAGGGCTCGTCGCTGGACTTGGCGGTGCTCGTGGCGCTTTTGTGCCACAGCTGTCTGTCGGAGGTCGATATGTCGGACAAATGCTTTTTGGGCGAGCTGTCGCTTTCGGGCGAAATACGCGGCGTCAAGGGTGTTTTGCCGATGTGCATCGCCGCAAAAAAACACGGCATAACCGAAATTTACCTTTCCGAGGACAACGCGCCCGAGGCCGCGCTGGTCGAGGGGCTGACGATATACGGCGTCAAAAATATTTCCGCGCTGGTGGAACATCTCACCGCTCAGGCGCCGATTTTGCCGTATTGCGCAAAGCCGATTACCGCGCCGCTTGAACCGGAAATTGATTTTGCCGAAATAAAAGGACAGTTTTTTGCAAAGCGCGCCATGGAGGTTGCCGCCGCAGGCGGTCATAACGTCCTACTCATAGGTCCGCCCGGCGCCGGAAAAAGCATGATTTCAAAGGCTCTGCCCGGAATTTTGCCGGATATGACCTATGATGAAACGCTGGATGTCACAAAGGTGCATTCCGTCGCGGGAATGCTGGCGCACGACTGCCGTCTGATAAGCATGCGCCCGTTCCGTTCGCCGCATCACACCATGTCGGTTATGGGCTTGGCCGGCGGCGGCTCCAACCCCCTGCCGGGCGAATTATCGCTGGCGCACAACGGCGTTTTATTTCTTGATGAGCTACCGCAGTTCGACAAGCGTGCGCTCGAAACCCTGCGCCAGCCGCTTGAGGACAAGAAGATCACCGTCACCCGCGTAAAAAGCAAGGTAACCTTTCCTGCCAATTTCATGCTGGTCTGCGCCATGAACCCCTGCCCCTGCGGCTATTACAGCGACCCGCACCGCGAATGCAAATGCTCCGTGCATGCGATTTCCTCGTATTTGTCCAAAATTTCCGGTCCGTTCCTCGACCGAATCGACATACAAATCGAAATGCCCGCCATCACCTACGATCAAATCACCTCGTCAGCGCCCGCCGAAAGCTCAGCGGTTATACGTGAGCGCGTGATAAAGGCGCGCAAAATCGCCATTCAGCGCTTTGCCGATGTGGGCATCACAAAAAACGCCGACGCCTCGGGCGCGCTGATACGCGAACGAAGCGGACTTACCGAAAAAGCCGAGCAAACCCTGAAAACCGCGTTTGAAAGGTTCAATATGTCCGCCCGTGGCTACGACCGTGTACTTCGCGTTGCCCGCACCGTGGCAGATATGGAGGCCAGCGAGCATGTCAGCGAAATGCACATTTATGAGGCGCTTCAATATCGTTCCGCCGAAAGAAAGTATTTTAACAAATAAAAGCGCAAAGAGCAAATGCTCTTTGCGACTTTTCTTCCAATTCATATTATATAGCGGCATTTTCCGCATGTCAATAATGATACTTGTTGCGCATACCGACGATAAACAAAATCGTGATAATAAACGCCATCAGCTCCGCCACCACAATTGAATACCAAATTCCGTCGATATCCAGCACCAACGGCAACAGCATTACCGCCGCAATTTGGAACACCAGCGTACGTAAAAACGAAATCAACGCCGAAACCAAGCCGTTATTCAGCGCGGTGAAAAACGACGAGCCGTAAATACAAATGCCTGCAAACAGGAACGAGAACGAGAAAATTCCGAAAGCGTGACAGGTCATATCGTACAGCGCCGCATCGTAGCCGACAAAAATCGTTGCCAGCGGAGAGGCCAAAAAGCACGCTAAAATCAGCATACTGACGGAGAAAATCGAAATTATGACAATGCTCTTCTTAAGAATCCCCTTAAGCTCGCTATGATTTTCGGCGCCGTAATGATAGCCGATTACCGGCGCGGTGCCGACCGAATAGCCGATAAACGCCGCCAAGAAAATCATATTGACGTACATCAAAACGCCGTACGCCGCAACGCCGTCCTCACCGGCGTATTTTATAAGCTGAATGTTGTAAAGCATACCGACCAGCGACATTGAGACGTTGCTCATAAGCTCCGACGAGCCGTTTGCACAGCCCTTGAGAAGCGCCCGAAGGTCAAATTCGGTTTTGCAAAGGCGCAGAATACTGCTGTTTTTGCTGAAAAAATACACTATCGGCACGATACCGCCGACCGCCTGGCTGATAGCCGTTGCCACTGCCGCGCCGACAAGCCCCCATTTGAAAAAGCCCACGAACAGCGCATCCAGAACTATATTCGTCATACCCGCCGCCACCGTGACGAACAAGCCCAGCTGAGGCTTTTCGGCGGTTACGAAAAAGGTCTGAAACTCCATCTGAAGCATATATGCCGGAAGCGCCGCGAGAATGATGTTGCCGTATATCACGCAATTTTCGAGCATTTCGCCCTCCGCGCCCAAAAGCAAAGCAATCTGCCGCAAAAAAGCAATACCCAGAATTGCGACGACAAAGCCGCCGACAATCGTGACGTAAACAAAAAGCGAAAAAATACGATTAGCCTTTTGATTGTCGCCCTCGCCGAGGGTTTTTGCCACAAGCGCGCTGCCGCCCGAGCCCAGCATAAAGCCGAGCGCGCCGAGTATCATAAGCACCGGCATAATGAAATTGACGGCGGCAAACGGCGTTTTACCCACAAAATTCGACACAAAAAAGCCGTCCACAACGCCGTAAATCGACGTAAAAATCATCATAATTATGGACGGAAAGGTAAATCGAAGCAATTTTTTATACGTAAAATGATCCGAAAGCTGAATTTGCATGAAATAATCTCCTTAAAATATAGCTAAGGACTACTATACCACAACAGTCAATAAAAGTCAAGTTTTTTTCAACTTATTTACATATTATTAATATAGCGAACTTTATATCCGCCCTGCAAAAAGCATACGTTTGTTTAAATCGACAGCACGGTATACGAATGCAAAACGCGTTTTCATTCGACAGAACGAAATAATATCGAGGAATTTTTATGACAAATTTTAAAGCGACAATTTTCGACATACAACGAAATTCTTATGTGGACGGTCCGGGAATACGCACAACGGTGTTTTTCAAAGGCTGTAATCTGCGGTGTCTGTGGTGCCACAACCCGGAAAGTCAAGCATTTGAAAAGCAAATTCTTTTTTACAAGGAAAAATGCACCGCCTGCGGCAGATGCGAAGGTCTGAGCGTCGATGACCGCGATTTCATCTGCTTCAACGATGCGAAGCAAATTTGCGGCAAGGAATGCACCGCGGACGAAATATTTGCCGAGGTTGCAAAGGATAAGTCTTTTTACGAAACCTCCGGCGGCGGCGTAACCTTTTCCGGCGGCGAATGTATGCTTCAAATTGATTTTCTGTGCGAAATACTCAAGAAATGCAAAGCCGACGGCCTGCACACCGCTGTTGACACTGCGGGAGCGGTTCCGTGGAAAAGTTTTGAAAGAATTTTGGCGCATACAGACCTGTTTTTGTACGACATCAAGTCGCCCGACAGCGCCATACACCGAAAATTCACCGGTGTTCCGAACGAGCTGATACTCGAAAACCTCGCAAAGCTGCTACAGCTCGGCACCGCCGTGTGGGTGCGTATTCCGATTATTCCCGACGTGAACGACAGCGACGCGCAATTCGATGCCCTTCGCCGCTTTTTCGACCGCCACGGCCACCCGCAAAAAATCGAGCTTTTGCCCTACCACGCGCTGGGCGATCACAAATACGCCGCACTGGGCATGCCTGCGCCGCATTTCGCCGTGCCGCCCACCGCCCGCCTCGAAGCCCTGCGCGCAAAGCTTGAATAAATCAATCAAACCTCCCCATGGGAGGTTTTTTGCTTAAATAGCCAGCCGCGACTGAGCATTTGTTATAATCATTGCCGCTTGTAGTTAATTGCACAAAAAAACACCCAAGGCTCGGCTTTCGCCGAGCCTTGGGTTGAACAATGTATTATTCAGTTATTGAACAATTATTATTCGTTACAGCGACTACTGTATTAGTTGTAAGCCTCGAGGTTGGTGAATCCGGCATCGGAAGCCCACTCTTCAGGAACAACTACGATGTAGTATGCCTTGTAGGACATATCGCCGTTGGTGTAGATACGGCAAACCTTACCGTTCATTTCGCTGTAGTCGTCGGTAACTTCAACTTCGATTTCGTCGTCGTCGTTGATGGAGAGAACTACAACCTTAGCGGAGCCAAGGATAAGCTCGGAAGCGGTGGTGCCTGCAACGAGTTCGGTGCTGTTCTTAGCATTGTAGAAGGTTACGAAAGAATCGTTGATAACGCCTTCATCAGCAACCTGGATCAGACCGATAGCGGTGGAGATGGAAGTGCTGTGAGAGAATGTAGCGTTCCAAGCGGACTGTTCAACTACGTTGCCGTTAGCCTTCTGAACTACGATTGCACCAATTTCGGGCAGACCAACGATAGTATCAATTTCGCTGTAATCGTCAACGAGAGATTCAACAGCGCCGGTTACGGGGTTGAGAACTTCGTAAGCTGCGTAGGACTTGCCTTCATCATCGATGGTGAGACCACGATCGAGAACGATTCTGTAGTTGGTGTAGTCGGTAGAAGTTGCGAAGGTACCGTTGTTATCGGTAGCGATAGCAACTACGAGAGCATAAGAAGAGGGCTTGCCATTAGAACCATAGTTGATTCTGATGATGCAGTCGTCAAGGTTTACCTTGTCGAGAGAGGTGGTAGGAGTGTTAGCCATGGTGTAGCACTTAACACCGTCATAGTTGCCTGCTGCATCGAGCTTCTTGATGTAGAGCTCGGAGTTAGCATCGAGCAGAGTGGTGTAGTACTTGCTGCCGGCTTTGATCTTGTAAGTCTTGGTGTACTTATCGTAGGTCAGTTCAGCGCCGCTGAGTGCGAGTTCGTAGCCTTCGCCTTCCTCGAATGCACCGCTTGAATCGGCGTCAACAGCAGGCTGTTTTGCCTTAACGCTGGCATCGAGAACGTACTTACCGTTCTTAATCTTTTCAACGGTAACGAGCTGACGATAGTAGGAGGTCCAGTTAGCGCTTGCGGTGTAATCCTTATCGGTAGGAATGGTAACTGCCTTGCCGTTGATGTAAGCGATGAGGTTGTAAACAGTTTCAACGGTACCGTCATCGGGGTCAACGGAGGTTTCTTCATCACCCTTGTTGATGATGAATGCGTAGGTGTAAGGAGTGTAGCCGATAGAGCCGGCATCTTCGCTGTAAACGATTCTGTCGTTTACGATGTAGAGAGAGTATTCATCGGTCGAGGGCTTGGTTACACCAAAGTTGAAGCCGGTGCCGAGAATAGGATTGTTTGCGAGAGCGTCTGCAACAACGTCGCCGGTAGAAAGGGTGTACTTCTTATTGTTGGTAGAAGCAGTCTGAGTACCGGTGATCTTGCTTACGGTAGCAGTGATAGGCTCAAGAACTTCAGCAACTACGGTGAAAGGACCGTATTCGTAGGTAAGAACGTAGTCGTTCTTAGCGCAATCTTCAGCGAAAATGAAGTAGAGGTCATCTTCGTCGCTCATGTCATGAGTGGTCTTAGCGCCGGTCCAAACGTTCTTCAAGGTGTAGGAACCCTTGGTAGTAACGTTGGTTACTTCCTGGAGGCTCATCGGGAAGAACATTACATAGTCAACTTCGCCGTCTTTGTTAACGTCGAGAACTTTCTGAGCGTACTTACCAACAACGGTGGAATCTTCCTGATAGAATACAGGAGTATCGGTGTCGCTGAGCTTAGCAACAGCGGAGATTTTACCGTCAGCAGCTACGTTGTAAACCTTTTCGTCTACCTTGTAGTTCTTGCCATCGATGGTGATCTTGTCATCAACGATTTTAAGCTTGTTGGTGGTGGAATCCTTCTTGTAGTATGCGCTTACTTCTGCATCAGCCTCGTAGTTGGAGGTGAATACAGAGTTGAGGATAACAGTCTTAGCGCTGTCAAGTGCATCGCCCTTGTAGAGGATGTCGAGGTAGCCGAGAATGTAATCATCGCCGTTGAGGTCTTCGCTGAGCTGGAGCTCTTCGAATTCCATTTCTACGGAAGTAGAAGAAACGATATCATTTTCGGTATCAACGTAAGCGAGTTCGAAGCTGGTTTCGCTGGCCTTGTTGTAGCCATCGAGGTTGAACTCTTCGGTACCTACGATCTGGTAGGTTTCGGTCTTGAAGTTGTAAACGTCAAGAGCAATGTTGAAGTTTCTTTCAACGGTTTCGAGAATCGGGTAACCGCTGTAGTACTTAACCTTGTTTTCCTTGATAACACTTGCGCCGTCAGCGTTGAGAGTGTTATAAAGGAGAATAGCAACTTCGCCGCGGGTGAGCTCTTTGTCGTAAGCAACACCGTCAAGGTTTTCGGTAAGGCCGATCAGACGAGCCTTGGTGATGTAGCCAAGGGGATATGTAAGATCGTTGTAGCCGAGCAGACGGCAAGCCATGGTAAGAGCATCCTGGTAAATGATGTTGCCCTTAGGCTCGAAGGTGGAGGGGGTGGTACCGTAGATAACGCCTGCGTCATAGCACCATGCGATAGCGCTGTTGTAGTAGGGGTCATCAAGGTCGGTGAAAGGAGACTCGTTAGTACCGTTTTCGAAAACGATAGTGGTATAGAGTCTGGACATGAGAGCAGCCATCTGTTCTCTGGTTACGAGGTCATCGGGAGCGAACAATGTTTCGGTCTTACCCTTAATGACTTCGAGGGCGGTAAGGGTGTTGACAGCTTCGAAGCAAGCATCTTCAACAGTAACGTCTTCAAACGCACTGACGGAGAAAGCTGCAACTGCCAGCATGATTACTGCCATGAGTAAAGCTAACTTTTTCATTGAAAAGTCCTCCTTAAAAAATTTTAATGTGGCAAGTTTTTCTTGCATTGTTATTCTACAACAACTCCGGAAAAAAGTCAAGGGGTTTTGTTGTTTTGTAACACACGTGTAACACGTTTGGCTTCAATGTAACAAATGTTACATTGCTTTGGGCGTTTTGCGGCGTTTTTTACGGTTAAAGGCGGCTTTTACCAGCCACACCGCCGCCGTAAACAGCACAATTCCGAATATCGCGCCGCCAAAATCAATCAAAACATCGACTATACTGCTGGTTCGGCCGGTTTGGGACTGAATAATCTCGTCGAACGCGGCGTTGAAAAGCGTAAACATAAACGGAAGCAGGTAATATTTCTTTTGTTTTTTGAGGAAAATCGCAAAGGTCAGCGCCGTACTGCACATACCGAGAAAGCAATATTCGGTGAAATGTGCCGTTTTGCGTACGGTGAAATTGAAAATCTCACGCGAGATTTTATTTTGCGGGTCGATAACCGGCTTAACGCGTTCGATCACGCGGGAGCTGTCCTTATCGGACTCCACGCCGTTTTTGAGCGAATTGCCGAAAATCCACAACGAAATCGACACAACCGCAAAGGCCAGTATCAGGCAGAGAAGTCCTATCCTATTATTATATGTCATTTTAACACCCTCGTATATTTTGTTACTATTATTTTATCACATAACGCCGAAAAAATCAACAGTTTTTGTTAATATCCGATGGCAAAACCGTAAAATCAAACGAAAGGCGTATTTTTTGCGCGGTTTGGCGAATACTAAATATACAAAACGGAGGTGCGAAAAATGAAAAGCTGTTCCTGTACCGCCATCGGCGTTATCGCCGGAGTGGCGGCTGTTGTCGGCGGAATTGCCGCCGATATGATGATGTCCCACAAATGCGGCAATCGAAATTCCGGCTGTGTTCAAGCCGTATGTCAAACCGCCGGCCGCGCCATGCACACGCTGGGCACGAAGCTGGATAACGCGGCGCGAAATTCAATGGGCAATTAGCAATTAAGGTTCCCATTTGTAGGCTCCATGTGCAAAGGGAGCTGTCAGCTGTCAAGCCGACTGAGGGGTTGTTAAATAAGCAGAAAGAAAATATCAAATTTCTACAAGCAAAAGCAACCTCTCCGTCACACTCCGTGTGACACCGAGCATATGAAATATGCTCAACCCTTAGCGACGTAAGTTGCGTGCACAGGG
>CAYWMF010000036.1:0-8689 GCA_964459175.1 uncultured Oscillospiraceae bacterium | reverse complement strand
GGTCATATCAATGAAAAAGAAAAATTCTATTCTTGCTACAGTGATAGCAATCTTGGTTATTCTCGTTCTTGCGGCCTTTGTTTTCGTACAGCCGTATCTTAACTCCACCGCCTATGCCTCCGACGATAATATCGCGGCTTTCTTGGGGGTTGCATTCGGTAAATATCCTCGCTTTGTCAACGAAAAGGATTTTGACAAGGTAGAGCTCATCGAGATCAGCCAGAGCGACGGACATAATTATGTTTCCATCGCGCTTGACGGCTTTATCGAAAAGCGTGACGCATATCTTGAGGCTTATCAGGCGGCTTCCGAGACCGGAAGCGAAGCTCCGGAAATGCCGGACTTTTCTTCTGTGCTCAAAACCTATCAGACCGACAGCAAGGTAAGCGGCTTTGCCGAGCTTAAGAACTTCAAAAATCTTGTCGAGGTTAACATTGCCGCAAACATTTTCCCCGTAAGCTCGAATCTTGAGGAGTTCAAGGATGCATCCAATTTGAAATCCCTTGTAATTTCCGGCAACGGCGAAAACGAAAACAAAATTACCGATATTTCTGTTTTGAGCGATAAGATCGCGCTTACCGACCTTGCGCTCGATGATAATGCAATTGCCGATATTTCCGCGCTTTCGGCTCTCGTAAACCTCGAAACCGTGTCGCTGAACAATAACGAAATTGCCGATATTTCCGCTCTGAACGGCAAAAATAAGATTACCTCTCTTTCTCTTGCAACTAACAAAATTTCCGATATATCCGCGCTGGCTGATATGAGCGTGCTCACATCGCTGTATCTCGATGAAAACGAAATTGCCGATATTTCGGCGCTTAACGGAAAAGAATCCATCACCACAATTTCGCTCAGCAAAAACAATATTACCGATATCGCTCCGGTTGCTACTCTCAAGTCGGCATCCGTTATAAGCCTCAGCTCCAACAGCATTACCGATGTTTCTCCGCTGACTGCTTTTGCCGATGTTACTTCGAATGTGTATATCCTTTTGACCGAGAACACAGGCATTACGGATTGGTCGGTGCTTGACACGCTTCCCGAAAATATTATGATTTACGGCAAGCCCGAGGCAACCGAGGACGAGAACACCGAAGACGAAACAACCGATAACGATGAAAATGCCGATCCCGTTCCCTCCGAGCCCACAGATGATGAGGCTGAAAACGTAGGTGACGACGGCGCAGAAAACTAATTATGACAAAAAATCAGATACTCACCGTAAGAATTGAATCATTAACGGCTAAGGGTATCGGAATCGCCAGATGCGACGGCCAGGTAATTTTCGTACCGGCCGTCGCCGACGGAGATTTGTGCGAAATCAAAATAATAAAGCTCACTTCTTCATATGCGGTGGCAAAGCTCGAAAGAGTAATTGAATATTCGAAAGACAGAATAATGAACAGTTGTTCCGCATTTCCAAGATGCGGGGGCTGTTCTTTTCGTCATATTTCCTATGATAAGGAGCTTGAGGTCAAAAAGCAGACGGTTATCGATGCGGTCAATCGCATAGGCGGGTTGGAAATTCCGGTCGGCAATGTGCTTTGCACCGGTGAAACGGACAGCTATCGCAATAAAGCACAGTATCCGCTGGGCGAAGAGAACGGCAAAATAGTATTAGGCTTTTATGCGGATCACACACATCGAATAATTTCGTGCGAAAAATGCAAAATTCAGCCGCAAATTTTTAATGACATTATGAAATATGCCGTTGAATTTTTCAACGCCAAAAAGCTGAGCGCCTATAACGAGATTAACGGCAAGGGCTTACTACGCCATTGCTATCTTAGAATTAATAAATTCAAAAAGGTTATGTTTTGCCTTGTCATAAACGCGGATAACTTCAAATACGAAAAGGAATTTGCCGAATATCTTTCGCAAAACGATGCTGTAGCGAGCGTTTTTCTTAACTTTAACCGCAATAAATCGAATGTCATTTTGTCGGACAGTTTCAAATGTATTTACGGCAGTGAGTATATCGAGGACGAATTTTACGGCTTAAAGCTGAGAATGTCGCCGGATTCGTTCTATCAAGTTAATCGGCTTGCGGCTCAGCTGCTGTATCGGACGGCGTTTGATTTATTGCCGCACAAAGCATATGAAAATGTCTTTGACCTGTATTGTGGCGTCGGCTCCATCGGAATTTCATTTATGAAATATGCTTCGGAACATAATATGGGTGTCGGACGTCTAATAGGATACGAGGTTGTCGAAAAGGCTATCGAAAGCGCAAAGCTTAACGCAAAAAATAACGGTATTGAAAATGCAAGCTTCTATGTCGGTGACTTGTCCAGCCCGCCCGAAGCCTTAATGCGAGAGCTTACACCGTCACTGGTTATAGTCGACCCGCCGCGCAAAGGCTGTTCCTCAGAACTTGTCGAACTTTTTTGCAAAATGAATATACCATATATACTTTATATATCCTGTGACCCGGCAACTCTTGCGCGCGATATGAAATTTTTGAGTACCGAGTATTCGTTTTCCGGCGTAACACCGGTGGATTTATTTCCACGCACCTCGCATGTGGAATGTGCCGTTTTGTGTACACGTGGAAATGTTAAATAATTTATAAAAAGGTGATATTATGAAAAATTACGATGTTTTGATAATCGGAGGCGGAATAGGCGGCCTTATGTGCGCATACCGCTTGCTTGAAAAGAATTCTGCGCTCAAGGTGGCTATTCTCGAAAAGGGCAAGGCTATCGAAAAGCGTAATTGCCCCATTGTTACAAAAGCTGTGGAGCGCTGTATCAACTGCAAATCCTGCTCCATAATGGAAGGCATGGCGGGCGCCGGAGCATTCAGCGACGGTAAATATGTTATTACCACCGAATACGGCGGCTGGCTGTCGGATTTTATCGGACCGGAAAAGGTTATCGAGTACGTTGAGCAGGCGGACGAAATTCTTGTTTCGTTCGGCGCAACAACCGAACGCTATATGCCGAGCGATAAGCTGCGCGCAAAATGCTTGCAGTACGATTTACATATGAGCCGCGCAATGGTAAAGCATCTCGGCACCGACTCGAATTTCCAGACCATGAAAAAGCTTATTGAATCGCTTCACGGCAGATGCGATATTATTACCGAATGCGAAGCGCGCGAAATAGATAAAAATACCCATACCGTTACCGCCTATATCAAAGGTGAGGAAACTTCTTTTTCGGCTGAGCATATAGTTTTTGCGGTTGGTAGGGTAGGAAGCGGCTTTTTGTCGGATTGGTGCCGCCGCAACAATATCGAGCTCAACAACAATCAGGTGGATATCGGTGTGCGCGTAGAGCTTCCGGCATGCATTTGGGAGGACTTTTCGTCGCAGGTTTACGAGCCTAAAATTTGGTATCGCAGTAAGCAGTACGGCGATGTTACACGTACCTTCTGCTTCAACGAGCGCGGCAATGTCGTAACCGAAAACACTGGCGGAATATTGTCGGTAAACGGCCATTCTTTCCGCGACCCGAAGCGCAAAACCGAAAATTCCAACTTTGCTTTACTTTCCACAATGCGCTTCACAAAGCCTTTCCATGAGCCGATTGCTTATGCTAAGCATGTCGCCGGCCTTGCCAACCTTATTAGCGGCGGCAGTGTGCTGGTACAGCGCCTGGGCGACCTTGAAATAGGTCGCAGAACCGATGAAAAGCGCCTCGCGCAGTCCACTACACGCCCCACACTCAACGCGGTTGCCGGAGATTTGAGCCTTTGCCTGCCCAAAAGACAGCTTGACAACATAATCGAAACGCTTCACGCGCTGGATAAAATTGCCCCCGGTACGGCTAACTATGATACATTGCTTTACGGCGTGGAATGCAAATACTATTCCGCGCGCCCGCAAAACGACGATTTCGTATTAAGTGGCTGCAAGAATATATATGCGCTCGGCGATGGCGCCGGCATAACCCGTTCGCTGGCACAGGCGGCGGCAAACGGCCTCTATATCGGCGACAAGATTATCAATTCGAAATAACATATTCAGGAGGAAGCTTGTGAAAGAGGAGCTTAAATGCTATATAAGCGATAAAGTTAAAGAAGTAGATGGGTATCTTCAAGGGTATAAAAAGGAATTTTTTGCCCCGAGCGACCTTGCCGAAGCGGCGTTTTCATATCCGCTGAGCGGCGGAAAGAGGCTTCGCCCGGTTGTTATGATGCTGTGTGCAGGGCTTTTCGGCGCGGAAAAGGCCGAAAAAGCGGCAATTCCAGTCGCCTGCGGCGCGGAGCTGTTTCACAATTGGACCCTGATTCACGATGATATAATCGATAACGACGATTTTCGTCGCGGTAATCCGACGGCGCACCGCCGTATTGCCGCCGATGCACGGAAATACAGCATGCCGCCGCAAATTACCGATGAATACGGCCGCGATATAGCCATTTTGGCCGGCGACAGACTTCATTCGCTCAGCATTTGCATGATGAGCGAGCTGCGCCGTAACCCAGATGTTGACCCGAGCGTTGCACTTGAAATTATTGCCATGGCGGAAAATGAATATGTCGGCGAGCTTATTGCGGGCGAGGCGATAGATGTTTGCAACGGCATGATGTATGACACCTCGTACAAATCGCTGGAGTATTTTGCCGCACACGAAAACGAAATTATTTCGATGATGCGCGGCAAAACCGGTATACTGTATGCCTTTTGCTGTGTCGCCGGCGGCATGATCGGGCTTAACACCGCCGATGCGGAGCGCAAAGAGCTTTTGGCGCTCAAGCAATTTGCAATAGACTGCGGAATTGCTTTTCAGCTTCGCGACGATATACTCGGCATAGTGTCGGACGAAAAAACTCTCGGCAAGCCGGTGGGTTCCGATATACGCGAGGGCAAAAAAACGACTATTTTGACCGAGGCCTTTCGCAATGCCAACCAAAGCGAGCGCGAGCTTATCGCGAGAACCGTCGGCAATAAGAATGCTTCTTCCGATGACACCGAGGCGGTTAAAGAGCTGTTCAAAAACTGCGGCGGACTTGAATATACCGAGAGATTGGCTGAAAAATACGTCGAAAGCTCACTGCGAAATCTTGAAATTCTGCCCGAAAACAAGTATAAAAACATCCTTGTTCAGTGGGCTGAGTACATGACCGGGCGCAATTATTAATGAGGTTTTTTATGAAAAAAAGCATTGCTATACTTCTGTTTGTTGTTTACATATGTTGTACCGTCGGCTGTGTTGCGGACGGCATAGACGGAGTTGAAATCAATTCGCGTTCCGCATACATGATAAACCTGAATAATGGTCGGGTTATGCTGTATAAAAATGCAGATAAAAAAATGGAGCCGGCATCGCTCACCAAAATAATGACGGTGCTGGTGGCAATTGAAAACTGCGACGACATCGAAACCGAAAGGGTTCATATTGCGGACGACAGCATTTTTTACGAAATCAAGCGCGAGGGCGGCTCGAATATTGCGCTTAAGGCCGGCGAAACGCTGAGCGTCAAGGACCTGCTCTATGCAACAATGCTACCCTCCGCCTGCGACGCCGCTGAGCTTTTGGCGTATCATTTCGGCGGCGGCGACACGCAAAAATTTGTCGATATGATGAATCAACGCGCGAAAGAAATCGGCGCGGAAAATACCGTGTTTAAGAACGCGCACGGCCTTAACGCCTCCGGTCATATTACTACGGCCCACGATATGGCGCTTATAGCCTGCGAAGCACTGAAAAACGAGCAATTTGAGCAGATAATTTCTGATTCGACTTACACGATTCCCGCTACCGAAAAGAGTGAAAAGCGCGATATTAAGTATAGTGTTGAGCTTGTTAATCGCCAAAGCGCAAACTATTACAGATATGCCGTCGGTGTAAAAACCGGCTTTACCGATCAGGCCGGACGTTGCCTTGTAACGCTTGCCACAAAGGACGAGGCGACCTATTTGCTGGTGCTTATGGGCGCAAATCTTGACGGTGAGACGACTCCGATTAAAACCTATACCGATGCAATAAGCCTTTTTGATTATGTTTTCAACGCATATTCGCTTGTGTCTATTGCTAAAAGCGGAGATGCTATTGCCGAAACAGAAGTATATTTTTCCGATGACAATACCGGAACGATAAAGCTTTTGGCGAAGCAGGATATTAATTTGCTTCTGCCTAACGGCGTTACTGTTGATATGGTCGATAAAAAGTACAATTATCGTGACGATTTAACCCTCCCGCTGACAGACGGTGACCTGCTGGGCGAGGTTGTTTACAGCTTGGACGGCAAGATGTTGGCTTCGTTTGAGTTTGTGAGCGGCAACAGTATTTATGATACCATGCCGGAGGGCGGGCTCAGCTTTTACCCTGCGAGCGGCTTTAATAAGGTTACGCTTTATAAGACGCTGTTGATTGTCGGAATTGTTTTGTGCATCGTGAGCATTTTCGCTGTTATCGGCGGAAACCGTCGCAAAAACGTAAAGAGAAAGCCTCCGATCAGAAAAAGGAATATAAAAAAATGAAGCTATCCAACCCATCCGAGATAAAGGCGTTGCTTGAGCGGCACGGCTTTGAATTTCAAAAAAAGTACGGTCAGAATTTTCTTATCAATGAAGCAATTCCAAAAAAAATAGCCGAAGCGTCACTCCCAAATGTAAGCGGCGAATGTGCCTGCCTCGAAATAGGACCGGGAATAGGCGTTATGACAAACGAGCTTTCAAAGCTGTATTCCAAGGTATGCGCAGTCGAAATTGACAAAAGCTTGCTGCCGTTGCTTGACGAAACGCTGAGCGAATGCAATAATGTCGAAATAATCAATTCAGATATACTCAAGCTGGATATTGCGAAAACGGTAAATGAAAAGCTGAACGGCCTGCCTTGCGTGGTATGCGCGAATTTGCCGTATTATATCACCACTCCGGTTATAATGCACCTGCTCGAATCGGGTTATCCGTTCGAAAACATAACCGTAATGGTGCAAAAAGAGGTTGCGGACAGGATTTGTTCGCCCGCCGCAAGCGATTTGTACGGCGCCATAACCGCATCGATAGCCTATTATGCCAAGCCGAAAAAGCTGTTTACGGTTTCAAGCGGCAATTTTATGCCGCGCCCCGAGGTGACCTCTGCGGTTATGCGTTTGGATTTGTATAAAAATCCACCGGTTTATGTCGAGAATGAGGAGCTGTTTTTTCGAGTTATCAAGGGCGCTTTTGCACGCCGCCGCAAGACCTTACTGAATTCGCTTCCGTCCGAATTTTCGAATATTCCCAAGGACAAGCTTCAAAGCATTTTGAATGAATGCGGTTTCAGTGGTACCGAGCGCGGAGAAACGCTGGATATATCCGATTTCGCAAAAATTGCAAACAGCATAACGTCAGCTAAATAAACAAAAAGCACGAAAGGCGGTGATTCTGTGGTAAATTCCGAAAAAATTAAAATGCAAATTAATTCCAATCCCGTTATTGCGGCGGTTCGAAGCATAGATGAGCTGAGCGCCGCGGTTCTTTCGCCGGTTAAGGTGATTTTTCTGCTGAACACCTCAATTGCACATATAAAAGAATGTGTCGATTTTTGCCACGAACACGAAAAAACCGTGTTGGTTCATTTTGATTTGGTTCCGGGGCTGGGCACCGACGACGAGGCTGTGCGATATCTTTGTTCATTTTCGCCCGACGGTATAATTTCCACCAAATGCAGCGTTTTAAAAACGGCTTACGAGCAAGGCGTTTTTACTATTCAGCGCTTTTTCATCGTTGACAGCCGTTCCTGCGATACCATGCGTAAATCGCTTAATACTTTTAAGCCGGATATGATAGAGATAATGCCGGGTATACTGTTCGATGAAATACGCAAAATTACAGCCGGCGGAAAAATTGATGTGATTTGCGGCGGAATGATAGAGGATAAAAAGACGGTTATAAAGCTTTTGTCGCTCGGAGCGATGGGAATATCGACTTCGCGTGCGAATTTGTGGACTATATAAAAAATAAACATGCAATTATTTAAATAAAAATGCAAGTTTATGCATAAATATGTATTGACAAACGCACAAAAGTGTGATATAATATAAGTGTTAAAAATAATGAATTCAAAAAGGAGCATAATCATGGAAAACAAAATCAAAAAAATCGTACTTGCATATTCCGGCGGTCTGGACACTTCGATCATTATTCCGTGGCTTAAGGAAAATTACGAGGGCTGTGAGGTTATCGCTGTTGCCGCAAACGTCGGCCAGGCGGACGAGCTGGACGGCCTCGAAGAAAAGGCTATAAAAACCGGTGCTTCCAAGATTTATATCGAGGATTTGACCAAGGAATTTATCGAAGATTATGTTTATCCTACCGTTAAAGCGGGCGCTAAATATGAAAATCAGTATCTCCTCGGTACTTCCTTTGCACGTCCGGTTATCGCAAAGAGAATTGTTGAAATCGCTAAAGCAGAGGGCGCAGACGCAATTTGCCACGGCTGCACCGGTAAGGGTAACGACCAGGTAAGATTTGAGCTTACCATCAAGGCTTTTGCGCCTAACATGAAAATCATCGCTCCCTGGCGTGAATGGAGCATTAAGAGCCGTGACGAGGAAATCGATTACGCCATCGCTCACAATGTTCCCTTGAAAATTAACCGCGAAACCAACTATTCCAAGGATAAGAACATTTGGCATCTGTCTCACGAGGGCCTCGATCTGGAGGATCCGGCAAACGAACCGATGTACGACAAGATTCTCGAGCTGGGTGTTTCTCCCGAAAAGGCACCCGATAAGCCGGAATATATCACTC
>CAYWMF010000035.1:0-8698 GCA_964459175.1 uncultured Oscillospiraceae bacterium | reverse complement strand
ATATATATGATTAAATTTTATTATACGGAGGATCAGACATGAAAAAGCTTCTATGTGTTTTATGCTGTCTTTTGTCGCTTGTTGCCTTGACAACGCTCTGGGTCGGCGCTTCCACGATAACCTATTCATTTGACACCGCCGCAAATGTTTCAAGCTGGATTAGCAGTAACAGCGCCATGAATTATTCATTTGACAGCACAAACAAAGCTCTTTTAATTACTACAACCGGTACCGACTCGTGGTTTCGGCACAATTTTTCCAATTCGGATGCCTTAAATACGCAAACATATAAATATGTTCACTATCGCTTCAAAATCGTTTCCGGCGGTTACAACACAATAGGCGGCCAGCTCTTTGTCGGTACCAGCAATACAAGCCTTTCAGGCTCGACGCATGTCGATTTTGATTTTTCAAACACCTCCAATTGGCAAGACTATTCACATGATTATTCCAACACCTCCTACTGGACCGGAAATCTGACAAGCTTCCGCGTTGACCCTGTTCAGCAGAGTACCTTTTCCGAGGTTAAAATTCTTGTCGATTCGATTTCCTTCTGCTCGACCGAAGCGGAGCTTAAAGCCTTGGAAAACGAAACCAAATTCATGAACCCTCCGCCGCAGTGGACCTTTGACAGTTATGAGAACGTCAAAAAGCATTTCAATAATCTTTACGAATTCGATAACGTCGCCGAGAACGGTTATTGGGTTTTAAAGCCTACCGCAATAGACCCTCAGTTCAAATTGACGCTGTCAAACAGCGAGCAATTCAGTGCGGATAATTCAAAATATGTTGCTTTCCGCATGAAAGCCGATACACAGATTAATATCGGTTCATTCTTCTATCAAACCGATACGCTTACTTTTGGTTCGACACGCACGGATTTCACCGTTCATACGGACGGTGAATGGCATAACTATATTATTAATATGTCATCTGTCAGCAACTGGACAGGCGTAGTCAGCGATCTTCGCTTTGACTTCATTGACAGAAAAAGTTCCGACGTCACAATTTCGGGCACAAATGAAAACGCCTTTTTGAACAGTAAAATATATGTGGATCGTATCGGTATTTTCAAGACCGAAGCCGAAGCAAACGCATTTCTTAACAAAAGCATTACCTGCAATGTCATATTCCCTTACGATATTATTATAAACACCGGTGCGCAAACTCCCTGCTGGGACTTTACCAACAGCGCCTACGACAGAAGCGACTGGGTACCCAGCGGCGGATATTGGCTTGACGAGCACGGCTTGTGTGCTTTCAGCGCCACAACCACCGACGGTATGCTTACAAAAACCTTCCACGAAGGTGATGGCTTCAGTGCCAATGAATTCAAGTTTCTCGGTGTAAGAATGAAAAACATGTCTTCAAATCGAGGCGGTGTATTGTTCTTCACCAACGAGCTTCACGAGGCATTTGCCGACCCATACTACGGCCGTTTTAATTTCACCAAAAACGGTGCAAACGGCGAATGGGAAAATATCGTCATAAACCTGCAAAAACAACACCCCGATGACTGGACCGGAATAATCTCCTCCGTTCGTATTGACCCCTCGAATCCCACAACAATTGGCTCTACAATTTACATTTCGCGCTTGGGCTTTTTCAGAAGTGAAGCCGAAGCCAACGCATACCTCGAAGCCGCCAACGATGTGCCGGATTATTCGCTTCCTGCGGTATTCAGGTCCGATTTACAGCGTGTTATCGTTCCTGGTGGTTCGATACAAAGCTCATCGTATTCAAGAAGCGACTACATGCTTTCTTCAACGACACCTGTCGGAGAGGGGGACTCGCCGGTTGTAATTTACTCCGATAACGAAGCTCATCAGTCGGTAGTCGCGCTTTCCGACGTCAACTCAGCAGGTTACACTCGATTTGCGGCACGCAAACCCGGAACCTATACGCTCGGCTATAACCACAATACCTACACCGATATTAACGGCCACTGGGCAGAGGAATATATAAGCTATGTTTCCGACCGCGAAATTATGTCTGCTGTCACCGGCAACAATTTTGCCCCGGATATGCCGGTTACACGAGCGATGTTCGCCAAAGCTCTGGGTAATATGCACGGTCTTGATGCCTCTTTGTACAACGGTGTGACCGCCTATGCAGATGTTAATCCTACCGACAGCTGTGCACCGTACATTCAATGGGCCGCCGCAAACGGCTTTATCGCTCCGATAAATGCAAACTCCTTTGCACCGGAAGCCGCAATCACGCGCATTGATATAGCCGCCGCCTTTTCGAACTATATTAAAGCCTATAACTACAACTATTCTTATTACAACGACCCCAAAACCTTTACCGATTTATCGACATATTCCGACGCAATGATTCAGGACATTAACATGCTTCAGGAGTGGGGAATAATGGACGGTATTTCGAGCACCTCATTCGGACCGACCGCTATTTCCACCCGCGCCGAGGTTGCGCAGATTTTCCACGATGCAGTCAAGGCACTGACCGGTGCTGCACTGCCCAAAACCGAATACACCAACGCGCAAATAACCAAAAAGCGCATCAGGCTCGGCGTTTGGGGCTTTAGTTTCTCCGAAAAGACCGAGGTTGACCGTCTTAAGGATTTGGGCGCAAACCTCATAATCAGCGGCTCCGGCGCCGCAAATGAAAATGTTTGGAACCTCTGCGACAAATACGGAATCGAAGTATTTATGCAGGATTTCGGACTTTACGGCAAGAGTAAAGCAAAAACCGATGCCGCCGGAAACGTATTAAAGGACGACAAAGATTACACCTACAGAGAGTATGTTCCCTGCGATTACAAAAAGCTTACCGCAGAATACATCGATCATCCGTCGTTCGGCGGCCACTATTTCACCGATGAGCCCGGAACCTTTGACTTTGAATGGATGGGCGACGCAATCGACTCATATAATGAATATTTCCCCAGCAAAACAGCGTTTATCAACCTGCTTCCTATGTATGCCAACCCCGCACAGCTTAAATACGGTGCCGGCGCTTCAAAAATCGACTATTACGATTCGGATCATGACCGCTATAAGAAGTATTGCGAGGAGTGGTTCAACACCAACAACGCGGATTACATTTGTACCGATATTTATCCGTTGGCTTGGGACGGCACAAAGAAGCAAACTAAGGACGAGTATGTTGAATGGATCAATGTAATCGCTTCGGTTGCACGTGAGCATGACACCGAGTTCTGGTGCTGCATTCAAACCTTCAGTTGGACTGAGAGCATGCGTACGCCCAATGAAGCCGAGTTCCGTTGGCAGGCATATTCCATGCTGTCCTTCGGTGCCACCGGAATTTTGCTGTGGAGCTATACAGGCCATTCACTCGAGTTCCCGTCTATGGTAGATATCAAAACTCGTGAGCTTCAGCAGTCGTATTACGATTGTAAACCGGTATTCGCCGAATTAAACAAGATTTCCGATGTTTACATTCAATACAAAAATCTCGGCGCATTTACTCACAATTCAGCAAATGTTCCTTATCTCACAATGAGCGGAGAATACAATAAGGACAACACTCTTCTCAGAGATATTCAGTGTACCGCTCCGCTGTTGTTCGGCTATTTCGAAAAAGAAACCGGAAGCGGAAACGCCTTCACGGTAGTCAATATGACCGATTTCGAGGGCAACGCAAATTCTTCGACCACGCTTCGCTTCAAGCTCAGCGATATGTCGAAAACCGTCACCTCGTATTACCGCGGAACGCCCACGATTCTCGCACCGCAAAACGGTTATTATTCAATTGTTCTTAACTGCGGCGACGGCGTATTCGTAACAATTTCGTAATTAGTAATAATCTCATGAAAAGAAACCGCTTCGAGCCTTTAACTCGAAGCGGTTTTGCTTTAATTTTAATTGTTTTCGGTTATTATACCGTCGTCGCTTAATCCGCGCCACGAGAAACACAAAATATCGCCATTAAAATCCCTTATGAAGGCTTCTGCTTTACCTGAAAGTCAATATTGACAATTGCTAATAATAGGTGTATAATAACACTATATTAAAAAAGCGGGGGGCTTGAAATTGATTTTCAGAGCCGAAAAAAACGATGACAAAGCGCAGGTAAAAGCACTTTGGAAGCTTTGCTTCGACGATACGGATAAATTCACCGACTGTTTTTTCGATAAGCGCTGGAAACCGGAATACGGCATTGTTGCGGAGGATAACGGCAAAATTACGGCGGCCATGCAGGGTTGGCCTTATGTGTTGAACATACGCGGCCAAAAGCTGCCCGCGGCAATGCTATCCGGCGTGTGCACACATCCGGATTACAGAGGCCGCGGGTTGATGCCGCAGTGCTTATCACTGTTCATGAAAAACGCGCGAGATAGGGGAGAGCTGATTGCTTTTCACACGCCTGCGCGTCACCCGACCTTTTTCAAATGCCTGCATTATTCCGCTTCCGATACCGCTTTCGTGAAATACGATACCTGTGCCGAAGGTGAATGCCGAGCGAAAATTGAAGACGCAAGCGATATTTTTGCCGAAAAACTGCTTGTCTGCTACACAAAAAATCTTGCCGAGTATTGCGGCGCGGTGTACCGAAATATTGACGATATGCGGCTGAAATTGCATGATTATGCTTCTTCCGATGCGAAGCTTGTCTACATTGAGGAAAACGGCAAAATTACGGCTTACGTGCTTTGCATGTGCGACAGTGGGAGTATGACTGCTGAGGAATTCTGCGCGCCTGATATTCAAAGTCGCGACGCCTTACTGTCAACGCTGGCGTATTTAGGCAAAAATCGTTCACATACTATTAAGCTTCCACCGCGCTTGACAAATAATCTGCCGCAGGGCTTCACATTTCAGACTGCACCGACCGGCGTTATGGGCGCGGCAAATATTTCCGAGCTGTTGCGTAAAATCGCCGGATTTGACGATATTACCGTTGAGGTTACGGATCACAGCTTGCCGCTCAACGCCGCAAAATATACCTTTAACGGCGATACATTCGACGGCGAATGCGATATTATCATTGATTCCGGGCGGCTTTTGCAATTCCTGATCGGTTACCATTCCATGTCGGAGCTGGTCGAAAGGGGCTTAGGTTCGGTTAATAATCCGCAGGCTGTAGTAAAGCTTGACCGCTTGCTTCCGAAAACCGAATGCTATGTTGTTGAAGAATATTAATATAAAACAAACTAAGCGACTGCAAAAGCAGTCGCTTCAGACTGTCGAGAAAGTCGTGCTACCGCGTGAAAGTATTTTCTTAAAAACAATTTTTGATATTATTTTTAATTTATAAAATTGTGTGCATTACATCAAATAATGCGCACAATTACACGCTTTTTGCTTTTGCAAGCCCTATCGTACCATCGTACGCCGACAGGCTTGCAAAGGCAAAATATCCCTGATTTTTCGAAAGTCAGGCAGTGTGTCGATAGTCTATCGACACACTGAAGCGACTGCAAAAGCAGTCGCTTCACGCATTTTAAGTATTTAAGCCCAGAACATTCCGGTCGGCTTAGGTTCCTTAATCATAGCCTGCTTAAGGAAATAGACGGCTTTTTCAAAGCCTTCTTTGTTGGTCATAAGACTGTCCTCATGCTCGATGCTGAGTACATGGTCGTAGCCAACCAAACGAAGCATAGAAATCATATCGCGCCAGGTCTGCATATCGTGGCCGTAGCCGACAGAACGGAATACCCACGCACGGTTGATTTCGTCGGAATAATGCTTGGTATCAAGAACGCCGTTTATAGCGGTGTTTCTTGTATCTATGCGTGTATCCTTTGCATGGAAATGATATATCGCATCACCCAAATAGCGTATAGCCTCAACGGGATCAATACCCTGCCAAAACAGGTGAGATGGGTCAAAGTTGGCGCCGAGAATCGGACCGACGGCATTGCGTATTTTCATCATGGTTTCGGGATTGTAAACGCAGAAGCCGGGATGCATTTCAAATGCAATCTTTTCAATTCCGTGTTCCATAGCGAAAGCGGAGGTCTTTTTCCAATAGGGGATAAGCACCTCGTTCCACTGATAGTCCAAAATTTCAAGAAAATCCTCCGGCCAAGGGCAGGTTACCCAGTTTGGATGTTTGGACTCGGCGCAATCGCCGGGGCAGCCTGAAAAAGTAATAATCTTTTTAACGCCCAGCTTTTCCGCAAGAAGAACCGCATTCACAAAATCGTTGTGATACATATCGGCAATCTTTTTGTTCGGGTGAACTGCGTTGCCGTGGCAAGAAAGCGCGGCAATTTCGATTTTGTTTTCTTCAAACGCTCTTTTGAACTCGTCAAGCTTTTTCTCGTCGTTCAATAATACTTCCGGGTCGCAGTGCGCTTTTCCGGGGCAGCCGCCGCAACCGATTTCCGCGGCGTCAAGTCCTACGGATTTGAGATACTTCAAGGTCTCGTCAAGCGGCATATCACCGAAAGGAACTGTCAACACTCCTAATTTCATGGTATATCCTCACTTTCTGAATTTATTTTCTGTAATACAAATAATATGCTACCAATGTACGGTCTTTGCCTGTCTCCAAATCAAAGCCGTTGACTATAACACCCGCCAAGCTCATAAGGTCGGCGCATTCGGTTTTGTCGATTTCGGAACGAAATATGGTTTTACCCTCGCAAAAAATAATCATTTGCGAGTTTTTTATATTTATATATCCCGACTTCCCGACAACAATTTCGCCGTCGGGAAGTCTCTCGGTAACATATTGAAGCTTTCTGTTATCCAGCTTGGAACAGATTTCGCTTTTTGTCGGTTTTGCTTTAAAAATTTTTTTCAAAAAGGACATTATGTCAGATGGAAACGGTTTCGTTAATTTCGTACATCATATCGAAATGTGCGCGCTTTTCGGCACAAATCTTTTCCATTTCTGCGATATCCGAAGCGCTGATAGCCGCGCGCTCCTCGGCGGTCATTTTGCCCTTGTACATACGGTCAAGCTCAAGCGCAAAATCAATGTCCATATAAGTGATTTCGTTATGACGCTGGCAAACAACCAGATTGCTCTTGCCCTCATACAGCAAATCAACGGCTTTTTTGCCCATCATAGTGGAAATTGCGCGATCGCGGTAGGTAGGAACGCCGCCTCTTTGTACATGTGCAAGACGAGCAAACTTGGTTTCAATGAAAGCATCAGCCGCCTTGGTGCGCTCCTCGATAACCTTTACAAGGTTTTCGGAAAAGCCCTTGGGCATGTTCTCGGAAACGAGAATAATGAAGTTACGCTTGCCGTTTTTCTTGCTGCGAAGCATTTTTTCGATGAGCTTATCCTCGTCGAACGGCTTTTCGGCAAGTATAACCGCGGTTGCGCCGACAGCCATACCGGCATAAAGCGCAAGATAGCCGGCGCCTCTGCCCATGATTTCAACGACATTACATCTTGCATGGCTTTCGCAGGTGTCGCGCAGACGGTCAACCATCTCAATAACGGTATTGAGCGAGGTGTCAAAGCCGATAGAGTAATCGGTGCTGGTAATATCGTTATCGATTGTAGCGGGAACACCGATGCAGGGGATACCGAGCTTTGTAATATCGCGCGCACCTCTGAAAGTGCCGTCGCCGCCGATGCAAACGATACCGTCAATGTTGTTTTTGCGGCAGGTATCAACAGCCTTCTGCTGGCCTTCGAGATAACGGAATTCATCGCAACGGTCGGAATAAAGCTTTGTACCGCCTATGTTGAGTATGTTGGAAACATCGCGCACATTCATGAGCTTAAGTTCGTTATCGATAAGACCCTTGTAGCCCATAAAAATGCCCATAACCTCAGAGCCGTTTGCAATTGCGGCACGAGTAACCGCGCGGACTGCGGGATTCATACCCGAGGCGTCGCCGCCGGAAGTTAATACGCCTATTCTTCTGAATTTCTTTTCTGCCATGATAAAATTCCTCCTAATATTTTTCAACGTATATAGTATAATACTAACGTGTAAAAAAGTCAATGATTTTTTCAAAAAATTAATTTTTTACCAAAGAAAACCGAGCGGTAAAGCTCTTTAAGCCACCGCTCGATTATTTATAACATCTTTAAAGCTTAGAATGTAAGCTCGTGGATTGTTCCGATCTGCTCGCCCAGCATCTGAATGCCGTTTTCGGCAATTGCGATAGGCTTTTCCCATCTCAAGCCGAAATCCGAGCCCATGGCGAAGGTATCAATCTGGAAGGTCATATTCTTTTGCAGGACATAGTCGGAAATGGTTTCCATCCAAGGGGATTCGACCTCTATCAGACCAAGACCGTGGCAGGGACCGTACAGGAAGTTTTTGCTGTGTCCGGTTTCATCATAAAGCTTTTTGAAGCCCTTTGCGACATCTCCCGCAATGATGCCCGCGCGAAGCTGCTTTTCGGTCCACATATGAGCTTCGAGACAGAATTCGACAAGCTCACGCTTTTCATCGGTAAGCTTTCCGACGCTTACAGGCATACCGATGCTCGGGCTGTAGCCGTTAATTTTAGCCGAAAGGTTCAGTTGAACTATATCTCCCATCTGAATTTCCTTGTAAGAGGAACGCGAGATGGCGTGCTTTGTGCTCTTTTGGCTGAAGCAGTACATCGGCAGGCCCTCATATTCGGCACCGTTTTCGTATATTGTTTTCTGAGCGATACCAACCAGCTGAAGCTCGGTCATGCCGGGGCGAATGGCGTTGACAACTGCCTCGGTTGCAAGCTGAGTAATTCTGGTGGCCTCTCTGAGGCATTCGATTTCTATGTCGGATTTAACCGAACGAAGCTCGGTCATAATG
>CAYWMF010000034.1:0-8784 GCA_964459175.1 uncultured Oscillospiraceae bacterium | reverse complement strand
GTCCTTTTTAATGGCGGAGTACATGGGCGGAATCTGCATATATTCCCCCACAAAGCTCATTACCGCTTCGCGTATTTCTGACTCGTCGGGCAAAAAATCGCTTTGAGTCAGAATTTTGCCGGTGGTGTCCTCGGTGTCGGTGGTTATACCGAGCTGTACGCGGGTCTTGTAGCTTTTTTCGTTACAAATCATGTATTCACTGAGCTTTACCGCGCTGCCGATGAGTATCGGCAAAACGCCGCATGCCATCGGGTCCAGCGTGCCGGTATGCCCGGCCTTTTTGACGCCGTACACACGGCGTACAATGCCTACCGCCGTGTGTGAGGTTATGCCGGCGGGCTTGTATAAATTAAGTATTCCGTTCATTTTCTATAATTTTTTCTCGATAGGTATCGACAATTTTCTGTTCAACCTGCGCCGCCGTGCCGTTTATCGCACAGCCCGCCGCGCGCTTGTGGCCGCCGCCGCCGAAATTCGCGCAGAACTTCGCCGCGTCCACATACTCCTTTGTGCGAACCGAAACCTTGAAGCTGCCGTCATCCTTTGGCTTTATGGATATCGAGGTTTCCACCGTGTCGATTTGGCGCGCCAGCTGAGAAAGGCATTCCATGTCCTCATCGCATACGCCCAGCTCGCTTTTAAGCTCGTTTGTGATAACGCAAATGCCGAGCGTGTCGCCGAAATACAGATGCAAATTTTCCAGAGCGTATTTTTCGACCTTGAGCTGTGCCACTGATTTCGTGTCAAAGTTGCGCAGATTCATTTTTGCCGCCTTTTCGGACGGTATAAACTGCGAAAGATACGCCGCCGTAAGAAAGGTTTCACGCTTTACAGACTCGTATTTGAAGCAGCCGGTGTCGGTTGAAACGGCGGTGTGCAGGCAGGATGCCAAATATTCGTCAAATTCGGCGTCAATGTATGCGGCAAATTCGAAAATTATTTCACCGCAGGCGCCCTTGTCGCTTTTTACGAACTTTTTCGGCGCGGGCACACTGTTGAGCGTGTGATGGTCGATGGCGCAGACCAGCGGCAGAGTTATGTCACCGCCCACCAAAATAGGGTCGGCAACGTCCACCGTGACGGCGCATTTGGGCTCAAAATCCGGAAATTCGAGGCTTGTGATATAGTCGAATTTGTCGGAAATTTTGTCACTGCAAACAACCCTCGCTTTTTTGCCGCGCTTTAACAGCATATACGCCAGCGCATAGGCGCTCCCGACGGTATCGCCGTCGGGGCGCGCGTGGGTTATTATCTGTATTTTATCGGCACCGAAAAGGCAGTCGGCCATATCGCGGTAAAAATCGCAGTCTAAGCTGTAGTTAAAGGAAATGCTGTTCATTCCTCTTCCTCCTCGGTCTCAGGCTTAATGTCGAGTGATTTGAGTATGCTCGATATTTCCGCGCCGTGCTGGGGCGAATCGTCGAAATAGAACTTCAGCTCGGGCGTTATGCGCAAATTCAGGCGTGTTGCCAGCTCGCGGCGTATAAAGCCGCCGGCGCTTTGCAGTCCCTTTTTGATTTCCTTTTCGTCACCGCCGATGTGGCTGTAGTATATCTTGGCGAATTTCAAGTCGGCCGTTACCAGCGCCGAGGTTATCGTGATAAAGCTTTGCTGTATGCGCGGATCCTTGACCTCGCGCAGAATATCGGCGATTTCGCGGGCGACGCTTTCGTTAATTCTGTTTTTTCTGTAGTTACCGGGCAATTTTATTCACCTGCTTTGATTTCTTCCATCATGAACGCCTCAAATACGTCGCCGACCTTGATGTCGTTGTATTTCTCGAGGCCTATACCGCATTCGAAGCCCTGGGCAACCTCTTTAACGTCGTCCTTGAAACGGCGCAGAGAGGATATTTTGTCCTCGAAAATGACCACACCGTCGCGCACTATGCGTATGCCGGCATTGCGGGTGACCTTGCCGTCGGTAACGTAGGAGCCGGCGATGGTTCCGACGTTGGGAACGTGGATGGTCTGACGCACCTCGGCGTTGCCGAGAATTACTTCCTTGAACTTGGGCGCCAGCATACCGTTGATGGCGGCGGTAATTTCTTCGATGCATTCGTAAATTATTCTGTAGGTTCTTATATCGACCTGCTGGCGCTCGGCGGAATCCACCGCACCCTTGTCGGGACGTACGTTGAAGCCGACAATAATGGCGTTGGAGGCAGCGGCAAGCATAACGTCGTTTTCACGGATAGCGCCGACACCGCTGTGGATAACCTTCACGCGGACTTCCTCGTTGGAAATCTTTTCAAGCGAGGCCTTGACCGCCTCGGCGGAGCCCTGAACGTCCGCTTTGACGATGATGTTAAGCTCCTTGACGCCGTCCTTTATCTGATTGAACAGATCGTCCAGCGAAACCTTGGAGTTTTGCATAAATTCTTCTTCTTTTTCCTTGTCGCGGCGCTGTTGTGCCAGCTCGCGCGCCATTCTTTCGTCGCTGACGGCGTTGAAAATATCGCCTGCGCCGGGCACATCGGAAAGACCCAGTATCTCTACGGGAACCGACGGACCTGCCTCGGTGACCGGCTCGCCTTTGTCGTTTGTCATGGCGCGTATACGACCTACGCAGGTGCCCGCGATGACGGTGTCGCCGGAATGCAGGGTACCGTTCTGAACCAGAACCGTCGCAACCGGACCGCGGCCCTTGTCAAGCTTGGCCTCAATTACAATACCCTTTGCGGCGCGGTTGGGATTAGCCTTTAATTCCGCAACCTCGGCTACCAGCAGTACGTTTTCGAGCAGGTCGTCAATACCCTGCTTGGTGACCGCCGAAACGGGCACGCAAATTACATCGCCGCCCCATTCCTCGGGAACCAGCTCGTATTTTGTAAGCTCTGTCTTGACGTTTTCTATGTTAGCCGCCGGCTTGTCGATTTTGTTGATGGCGACTATTATCGAAACGCCTGCCGCCTTGGCATGGTTTATCGCTTCAACGGTCTGCGGCATGATACCGTCGTCCGCCGCTACAACCAGAATGGCAATATCGGTGGCTTGTGCTCCTCTTGCACGCATTGCGGTGAACGCCTCGTGACCGGGGGTGTCAAGGAAGGTAATATCCTTGCCGTTGATGGAAACGCGGTATGCGCCGATGTGCTGGGTAATACCGCCGGCCTCGCCTGCCGTTACGTTGGCGTGACGTATAGCGTCGAGAAGCGAGGTTTTACCGTGGTCAACGTGTCCCATAACGCAAACTACGGGACTGCGCTCAACCAGCTCTTCCTTGGAGTCCTCGTGCTCGTCGATAAGCTTTTCTTCGATGGTGACAACTACCAGCTTTTCGGCCTTTACGCCGAATTCGTCGGCGACAATTGCGGCGGTATCAAAGTCGATGGTTTGATTGAGGGTTACCATCATGCCGAGGGTCATCAGCTTTTTGACAACCTGTGCGGTGGTGATATGCAGCTCTCTTGCCAAATCCGAAACTATCATTTGGTCGGGCAAGGTTATGGAGGTCGGAAGCTGGGGCTTTATGGGTTCGCTCTTCTTTTTGAAGCCCGGTTTCTTGTCGGGACGACCGGAATTCTTTTTGAATTTCTGCTTTCCGCCTTCGCTGTCGCCGCGGCGGCCGTCGCTCATGTGGTCAAGCAGCTTGTCGTCGTATTTCGAAAGATCGACCTCGGTGCCGCGGGTGTCCACGACGCGCACGTTTTTGGTAACGTCGGCAAAGCCCTGGGCGGTTCTGTTCATGCCGCTTGTGCTATTTTTGGGCTGAGCGGGCTTTTGCTCGGTCGGCTTTTTGGGCTGGGTATTTTGAACAGGCTGGCTTTTGCTGATTTTTTGAGCGAATTTGTCGATAGCGCTCTGTGGCTCCGACTTTTTCTGCATCGGCTTTGCACCGGACTTATTTTGCTGAGGACGGTTGTCCTTTTGCTGTTGAGGCTTTGCGGGGCTTTGGTGTGCGCCGACGGTGCTCTTTTGCTGTTCCTTTGCGGGCTTGTCGTTTTTGGGCTGCTGAGGGCGCGGCTGATTTTGCTGAGCCGGCTTTTGCTCCTTGGTCGGCTGAGGCCTTTTTTCGCCTGTCGGCTGAGTCGGCGCTTCCTTTTTGGGCGCGTCGGCTTTGGGCGCCTGTGCGGACTCGGGCTTCTTTTCCTCGGCTTTGTCCTGCTTTGCGGACGCGGGCTTTTGCTGCTTTGCGGTTTCTTCCTTTTTGGGAGCCTTTGTCGGGGCGACTGCGGGGTAATTTACCTTGATTTCGCCCGAAAGGTATTTGTCGATATCCTCGACGATGGTAGTTTTGGAATAATATTCGTAGATGAAGTTCACTTCGTCGTCACGCAGAGCGGACATTCTGTTTTTAACGTCCATTCCGTGATCCTCGAATATTTTAACCAAATCTTTGCTTTTGACGCCAAAATCCTTGGCGAGAGTGTTGATTTTGTTTTTTGTATCTGCGGACATATAATCCCACCTTATCAATCGTTTTCCGCTGTGGCGGAGAGCTGTTTTTTTATAAGTATTTTAAAGTTTTCGTCTGTAATCGCGGCGGAGGTAATCGCTTTTTTCTGCCCGAGCGCCGCCGAAAGCGCGGCCATATCGGAATACTGCGTAAATTCAACATTGTAAAAATCACATGAATTTACCAGCTTTTTTTTGCTGTTGTCCGATATATCCGACGCGGCAAGCACCAAAAGCGCCTTTTTGTGCCTTACGGCATCCTGCACAAGCTGTGTGCCGGTTATGACCTTGCCGGCGCGCTTGGCAAGCCCCAACGCCGACAGAACGCGGTCGGTCGAAACGGTGTCAGCCATTTTGAGCCGCCTCCTCGATTTGCTTTTCAAGCTGTGAATAAATTTCCTCTGAAATTTGACATTTAAGACTGTTCTCTATACGGCGTGTTTTTCTGGCCTTCGAAAGGCATTCCTTTTTGCCGCAAATGTATGCGCCTCGGCCGGATTTTTTGCCGTTGCTGTCAATCGAAATACTGCCGTCGGGGTCGCGAACCACACGTATCAAGTCTTTTTTCGGTCGGGTTTCACCGCAACCGGTGCATCTTCTTTCGGGCGTTTTTTTAAGCATTGAAATACCCCTGAATTATTCTTCCTCGTCCTCTTGGGCGCTTTCCTGCTCGGCCAGAGCCTCTTGCGCTGCCATTTCGGGCGATTTAATATCTATTTTGTAGCCGGTCAGCCGCGCAGCCAGCATGGCGTTCTGTCCCTTTTTGCCTATCGCAAGCGAAAGCTGGTCGTTGTCCACGATAACGCGGCAGCATTTGGGCTCGGTCACCGTGACGCTTTGAACGGTAGCGGGTGAGAGCGCCGCCTTGATAAATTCCTCGGGCTGTTCGCTGTATTCGATGATGTCTATTTTTTCGCCGGCAAGCTCGTTCATGATGTTGGCTTTTCTCATGCCCTTGGGACCTATGCAGGAGCCGATTGCGTCAACGTCGGGATCGCGGGAATAAACCGCAATTTTGCTTCGGCTGCCCGCCTCACGCGATACCGAATGGATAATAACCGTGCCGTCGCGGATTTCGGGGATTTCAAGCTCGAACAGCCGCTTTACCAGCCCCGCGTTGCTTCTCGACAGGATAACGATGGGACCCTTGGTTTCCTTTTTGACTTCGTTTACGTAAACCTTGATGCGGTCGCCCACACGCAGATCCTCACCGGGAATTTGCTCGCTCTTAACCAGCGTTGCCTGATTTTTGCCGATTTCCAAAACGGCGTTGCCGCTGAGCGGGTCGATTTTGGCAACCATCGCGGTGAGAATATCGTCCTTTTTGGATTCGTATTCCTTGACCATAAGCTCTCTTTCGGCTTCGCGTATGCCTTGAATTATAACCTGCTTTGCGGTCTGGGCGGAAATTCTGCCGAAATTCTTGGGCTTTATTTCAATCTCGGCGGTATCGCCCGGCTTTAGGCGTCTGCTTATCTTGTTGGCGGCCTCCAGCGTGATTTCGGCGGCTTCGTCGGTAACGACCTCGACAACCGTTTTTTGCTGGAACATTTTGACCTCTTTCTTTATCGGGTCGATTTCAACCCGCACGTTCGAGGCGTTGGAAACGTCCTTTTTGTATGCCGCTTGAAGAGCGGCTTCGACTTTTTCCAACATATACTCTTTTGAAATGCCTTTTTCGCTTTCCAAAAGCTCCAACGCTGTGAAAAATTCAGTGTTCATATTTTCTTTCGTACCTTATTCGACGCTTTTTACCGAAGCGCATTTGGCTTCGTCCAGCTCGAATGTTTTCCCTTCATATTTTATAGTAATAATTTTGTTTTCGTATTTTTCCAAAACACCGTTCAGGCTTTTGGTCTTCACGCCGTCAAGCTCGGTCGGCGCAAAGAATTTTACTTCGATTTCCTTGCCGATATAATGTGCAAAATGCTCCGGGCGTTTTAGGTCGCGCTCAATGCCGGCGGTGGAAATTTGAAGATAGTAAAAATCCTTTATCGGGTCGGCCTCGTCGATAATCGGCTCGACGGCATGATGAACCGCGACGCAGTCGTCAATGCCGGTTTCGCCGTCCGCCTTGTCAATGAAAATGGTAAGGTTCCAATCGATGCCCTCCTTGGAATAGTCCACGTCCCACAGGACATAGCCCATGCTTTCCACCTTTTCCTTGACCAGCGACTCAACCAGCCCCGCAATGTTCTTGGGCGAAGTCTGCCCATTCTTTTGAGCCATAAAACCTCCTTATAAAACTTGAAAGAGTGGCGCAAACCACTCTTTCATAATCCTATACTCTGAATTTTACATATATAGTATACCACACTTTTCCGAAAAATGCAATAGTTTACGAGAATTTTTTATTATTATTTTTGCTTTTTTTCGGACTTTTTTTTGCGTTATGCGAAAAATGCTCGGCTTTTTTCGGCTTTTGACGGCTTTTTTCGGGCGCTTTTTTGGCGCTGGGCTTATTTGTCGGCGGCTTTACGGGCTTTTTGTGCTGTGGCACCGCGCCGTTTTGCGGCGGCACAAGGCAGTCGGCACCGTAGCCTATCAAATCCTCGCGTCCTGCCGCAATAAGAGCCTTGCGTATGATTGGGTGGTTGGCGGGACGGTTGAACTGCAAAAGCGCACGCTGCATTTGCTTTTCCTCGTAGCTTTCGGGAATATAGACCTTTTTGCCGCTGAATGGGTCAAGGCCGGTGTAAAACATGCAGGTGGACGCTGTGCCGGGCGTAGGGTAAAAATCCTGCACCTGCTCGGGCGAATAGCCGCTTTTTTTGAGATACAGCGCCAGCTCGATGGCATCACTCAGCGTCGAGCCCGGATGGCTTGACATAAGATACGGCACAAGATACTGCTCCTTACCGTAGGTGTCGCACAGAGCAAAATATTTGTCCTTAAATTTGTTGTACACCTCTATAGACGGCTTGCCCATTTCCTTGAGCACGCGGTTTGAGCAATGCTCCGGCGCAACCTTGAGTTGTCCGCTGACATGATGGCTGACCAGCCGCTTGAAAAATGCATCGTTTTTGTCCGCCAGCATGTAATCAAAGCGTATGCCGGAACGGATAAAGACCTTTTTCACGCCGTTGACCTTTTCCACCTCGCACAAAAGGCGAATATATTCGCCGTGGTCGGCGATAAGGTTGGGGCAGGGCTTGGGCGTAAGACAACGGCGACCGGCACACATGCCGTCGGTGAGCTGTTTTTGACAGGACGGATAACGAAAATTCGCCGTCGGGCCGCCGACATCGTGAATATAGCCCTTGAAGTCGGGCATCGAAGCGATAATTTCCGCCTCGCGCACCACGGATTTTATCGAGCGCGAACGCACGGTTCGCCCTTGGTGATATGCCAGCGCACAAAAGGCGCAGGCGCCGAAGCAGCCGCGGTTGTGCGTGATGGAAAATTTTACCTCGGCAATGGCGGGAACGCCGCCCTCCTTTTCGTAGCTTGGGTGATAGTCGCGCATGTAGGGCAGGGAATATACCTTGTCCAGCTCTTCACGCTCCAGCGGCGGCATCGGCGGATTTTGTACCAAAAGCTTGGTGTCGTAGCCCTCAGTTACGGCTTTGCCGTTTATGTGGTCGTTGTTGATATATTGAAGCTTGAATGCCGCGGCATAAAGGCTTTTGTCGCTTTTTATATCGTCGTATTCGCCGCAGTGGATATATTCGCAATTTGGCTTGTAATCGCGCTCACAAAGCACTACCGTGCCGCGCACATCGCGTATTTTTTTAACAGGCACGCCCTTTTCAAGCAGGGCGGCGATGCGCAAAAGTATGTTTTCGCCCATGCCGTAGGTGAGTATATCGGCGCGCGAATCGACAAGTATGCTTCGGCGCACCTTGTTGTCCCAGTAGTCGTAATGTGCAAAGCGCCGCAGTGAGGCTTCAAGTCCGCCCAGAATTATCGGTACGTCGCCGTAGGCTTGACGAATCATGTTGCAATAGACAATGACGGCGCGGTCGGGGCGAAGCCCGGGCTTGCCGCCGGGGGAATAGTAATCATAGCTGCGCTTTTTCTTGGAGGCGGTATAGTGGGCGACCATCGAATCTATATTGCCCGCTGTGACGAGAAAGCCAAGCCGCGGCTTGCCAAAGCGCTTGAAATCGGCGGTACTGCGCCAGTCGGGCTGCGCAAGAATTGCCACGCGAAAGCCGGCATTTTCCAGCACGCGCGAAATTATGGCAACGCCGAACGAGGGATGATCGACATAGGCGTCACCGGTAACGTATACAAAATCCACGTCCTCCCAACCGCGCTTTAAGCAGTCGTCAAAGGTCATGGGCAGAAAATCTTTAATCATATTTCACCGTTCCGAATTGTAAAAATGGATAAAATCATATTTTATACTTGACATATTAATTATAACATATTATAATAATAATAT
>CAYWMF010000033.1:4389-8866 GCA_964459175.1 uncultured Oscillospiraceae bacterium | reverse complement strand
AATCAATATCGGCGGACTTGCCGATCGGGCTACGCTTTATGACGGCGAAAATTATATCGGAACGACCGACCGCGACCGCATCGGCGATGACATTTATACCGATGCGGCAGATCGTACGGTACTTCTGCGTGCGTTGTGCGAATGCGTTGCACGAATTAATGGTGGAAAGAATCTTGATAACGACCCAAAGGGCATAAAATACATAACCTTCGATAATGCCAAGCTGTATAATTATAAAATGCGCATTATGCCGATGAAGCGTTTTGACGACCTCAAGTATAAGCCTCTCGGCGCGCCGCGCGACAATGATCCGACATTTTTCAGAGGCTTTTTTGATGCCGAAACGGGCGTCGATACCTTTTTGGATATGCGCGGTTGGGGTCGAGGCTTTGTGCTTGTCAACGGCTTTAATATAGGCAGATTTTGGAATATAGGTCCGCAGTATACTTTATACGTTCCGGGCGGACTTTTGAAAGAAAAGAACAACGAAATTGTGATTTTTGATATTAATCACAGCGGTGAAATTAAGCTTTCCACGCGCAGAGACGCAATTTTGGAGGGCGAATAAATGACTGAAAGCAGCCCGATGGCTGTCGGGCCGTTTTCTTTTTTAAATGCCTATTTGTCAAAAAGTATTGAATTTTTTTGCATTTTATGGTATACTATATGCCAGCTTGCATGCAATCACGCAAAATATTTAGCGGGCAATCAGCCCAAAGGAGTTTTTATGTTACCAATTGTAGCTCAAATTATCGGAATTATCGCAATGACATTTAATATTTTGTCCTTCCAATGCAAAAAGACCGAACGATTGGCGCTGGTTATGGGCATCGGAAGCTTGCTGTTTTCGACAAACTATTTGCTGGTCGAAGCGTATGCCAGCGCCGGCTTTAACATCGTAAATCTTGTGCGTTCGGCATCGGTGGCAAATAAAAAAATCCATAATAATGTGATGTTCGGTGTGGTTTGCGTGCTGTACATAATCGTAACGCTTTTCACATTTGAAAATTGGTGGACGATTGTTCTGCTTGTTACTCAGCTCATTGCAACCTTTGTGCTGTGGTTTAAAAACGGCGCCGTCATTCGCAAGGTGCAGTTCTTCTTTGTTTCGCCGATTTGGCTTATAAACAATATTTTCTTCGCGTTTACCATCGGCGGTATTATTTGCGAGCTGTTCACCATTGCGTCGGTCATCGTGTCGCTTATTCGTTACGGCAAAGACGGCTTTGAGGCCTGAAAGTAAATGATTATCGAAAGAATCGAACGCGATTTTTCTGTTTGCAAGGTGGCGGATTATTCGCTTGTTAAGCTTGAAAGCGAGTTTTGCTTTACAGGTAAAACAAACGAAGAAAATTCGCTTGTCTGCATTGCCGACGATGTGCCTCCGAATACGACGGAAAGGGAGGACGGCTGGCGCGCGTTCCGCATTCGGGGAACGCTGGATTTTTCGCTTGTCGGGATTTTGGCGCCGATTGCCGTGCTCTTGGCTGAAAATAAAATAGGCATATTCGCGCTTTCGACATACAACACGGATTACATTCTTGTGAAAAAGGAAAGCTTTCTCAAAGCGGCGGCGCTTCTTGCCGACGCCGGCTACGAGATAATTTAGGAAAAAGCTATGAAAATATTGGTTAGCGCCTGCCTTTTGGGAGAAAACTGCAAATATAACGGAAAAAACAACCGAAATCAAAGGGTAATCGACTTTCTTAATGGCAAGGAGGTCATCTCTGTTTGCCCCGAAATGCTTGCCGGTTTAACTACGCCGCGGCCGTGTGTCGAGCTTGTCAACGGAATTGTCACGGATCAAAACGGCAATAATGTCGATTCGCAGTACCGTCGCGCCGTCGATGAAGCAATTGCTAAAATTTCGGGCGAAGAAATCGACTGTGCTATTCTTCAGTCGCGCAGTCCAACCTGCGGCGTCGAGCAAATATACGACGGCAATTTCAGCGGCAGGCTTATACCCGGAATGGGGCTTTTTGCCGAAGCGCTGAAAAGGCGCGGCTGTAAAGTGATCGACGCCGAAAAGCTTGACGAAATCGTTGAAAAATAACGCAAAAAACGGATTTGGTATATGAATAAAAGTATATCGGTAACCATCGGCGCGGAGTCGGACGGCAAGGCGCTAAAGAGCATTCTTGTTAATATGGGGCTTTCTGCAACGATAATCAGGCGCCTGAAAAAATACGACGACGGCATTTTGCTCAACGGCCGGCGGGCGTACACAAACGCGCGTGTCAGTGCCGGTGACGAGGTTCACGTGACAATGTATGACGAGGCTTCCGAAAACATTGTTCCGCGTGATATTCCGCTGGAAATTCTTTACGAGGACGAGGATATTATCGCTGTGAACAAGCCGCGGAATATGCCGACGCACCCTTCGATGAACCATTACGAGGACAGCCTGGCCAACGCGGTTATGTATTATTTTCGCAACAGTAGCTTCACTTTCCGTGTTATAACGCGGCTGGACCGCGATACTTCGGGCGTGGTTTTGATTGCCAAAAATTGCTTGGCGGCGCAAAGGCTGAACGAGGCTGTTAAAAGTTATGAGATAAAAAAGGAGTATATCGCTGTGGTCAACGGAACGCCCGAGCCGTATAATGGCAGAATTTGCGCTCCGATCAGGCGACTTGAAAAGAGCGTGATACTTCGCTGTGTCGCGTCGGACGGCAAGTCGGCGATAACGGATTACACAACCGAAAAAGCGATGAACGGGCTTTCATTGGTGCGTCTTTATCCGCTGACCGGCCGAACGCATCAGTTGAGGGTTCATTTAAGCCACATCGGTACACCGATATACGGCGACGATTTGTACGGCGCGCCGCAGACCGACGAACAAACGCGCCTGCATTGCGCCAAAATCACATTTGCGCACCCGCTGAACGACCGACAAATTACAATAGAAGCGCCGATTCCGAACGATATAAACGAGTTGATTTAAAAGCACGGCAGATAGTTTTAATTGACTATCTGCCGTGCTTTTGTTTTTTGTAAATATTATTTTATGTTGGGAAGGCTTGCGGCCGCAACCGACTGACCTACGCGGCGGCTGGATTCATCGGGAATGTGAAGTTCCAGCTTTTGAGCAAGCTCGGGGAATTCTGCCTTGATAACCTCGTTTGCCTTGTCAAGTACAAGCACGCCGCCCTTTCCGGAGGAAACACGACCCATGATAAGCACGTGTTTTATATCGTAGAACAGCGAGTAATATGCGATTTCATAGCCGAAATAAACGCCGATGGTCTCATAAATCTTAACAGCGCGGGGGTCGTCCTCTGCCATAAGACCCTGAACAACCTTAAGCTTTTCGGCAGGGGAAAGCGCGGGATCAAGCTCGATGCCGGCGGCGGGAGCCAGCTTTATTACGGCATCCTGCGAGAAATATTTAACGCCGCAGCCGTAGTCGCCCGACCATTCGTCAACCATTGCGTCGGTGTTGTAGTCAACCGGCACAAATGCCAGCTCGTTGAGCCAGCCGGTGATATTACCGTCGCCGTCAACATAACCGCCGGCCTCACTGGTGCCCATTGCGATACCCAAAACATTGTTGTCCTGGAGATCCATAGCGCCTGCCAGCGCGGTAACATCGCCGTCGTTGGCAACCTCGACGGGGATATTTTCGCCAATCTCCTTGGCAACGTCGAGATACATGTTCTTAACCTTTTTGTCGAAATCCTCGTCGGAAACCTTGAGGAAAAGTGAAGCAACCATTATACGGTTGTCGATGTAAACACCGGCAGAGCTTACGCCGATGGCATCAACGCGAGGCATTTTGGATGCCGCTGTCTTCATAGCGCTGAGAATGCCGTCGTAGTGGTACATAGGATCGGAATTCGTCTTGGGAAACCATACAACCTCTTCGGAGAATACCGCCTTGCCGTCGATAACGGCGCTGACCTTGCGGTCGCTTCCGCCGGCATCAAAGCCTATGCGGCAACCGTCAAGATGACGTCCGACAGGATTTGCATCTTCCTTGTCGGCGGGTGCATTGTTGACGTCGGCAATGTATTCAACTTCAAAAGGACGCTCGTAAACGCGGCTCATGAAGTTTACATCGAATTCGCGCGAACCGCCCTTGGTGTAGGCGTTTTTGAAGTAGTTGTAAATCTTTTCGGAGCCGGCGATAATGATTTTATAGCCGCCGCGCATCCACAAAAGCGATTTTACAACGCGATCGCAGAATTTGAAATTTTCTTCGTCCTTGCCGGCATTGTCGGCAAAAACTGTAAGCTTGTAGGTGGAGGTGTAGCCCTTGTTTCTTACAACGGCAACAACGATTTCCTGGGGATTTTGCTTGGCCGCGGCTTCAAAGTCGCGGAAAACAACCGACATGGGCTCAAAGCCTTCGTCGAGAACTGCTTTAACCTTTAAATTCATAATGAACTCCTTATAAAATTATTTACTGTATTTTAAATTTCCGCCGATGTAGGTGCTGAGCACGTCAAAATCATTGTCTACAATAATAATATCGGCA
>CAYWMF010000033.1:0-4379 GCA_964459175.1 uncultured Oscillospiraceae bacterium | reverse complement strand
CCTTGCCAACCTCAAGCGAGCCCTTTGTTTTGTTCATGCCGATAACCTTGGCAGGGCTGAGCGAGGCGCTGTTAACGATTTTGTGAAGAGGTATATCCGTATTGTTTTTGACGTTTTTAACCGCATTATTAAGCTTGAGAACACTGCCGGCGATGGTGCCGTTGTCCAGCAGACAGGTGATACCTTTAACGGTAACCTTCTGACCGCCAAGTGTGTATTCGCCGTCGGTAAGGCCGCCTGCGCGAATACAGTCGGTTATAAATACCAGCTTGTCGCCCTTGATGGAGTAAACCAGCTCATACAGACCCGGGTGAACGTGATAGGTATCGCAGATAAGCTCACAGCTTACATTCGAATCGGACAAAGCCGCACCGACTGCGCCGGGCTTTCTGTGGTGAAGCGGTGTCATGGCGTTGAAAAGATGAGTTGTGTGCGAAACGCCGGCGGCAAAAGCCTCACGCGCGGTTTCGTAGGTGGTGGCGGTGTGACCCATAGAAACGGCAATGGAGGTATCGCGCTTGATTTCTTTAATAAAGTCCATAACGCCCTCTACCTCGGGGGCAACGGTGATGAGCTTTATAATATCGGCATATTTCTTTATAAATTCGGCGTCGGGGGCGATTATGTTTTCCTCGGCCTGAGCGCCCTTGTACTGCGAATTGATAAACGGACCCTCGGCGTTGATGCCCAAAATTTCAGCGCCGGCAAAATCCGGCTGTGTGCATTGCTCCTTGACGGTGCGAATTGCTTCAAATGCCGCTTCAAGCTCGGCTTTGGAAACCGTCATGGTGGTGGGAAGCCAGGAGGTAACACCGTTCTTTACAATGCCCTCGGCCATTTTGCGGATACCGTCGGCGCTTCCGTCGGAGGCGTCCTCGCCGGCGTAGCCGTGAATGTGAATATCTACAAGACCGGGAGAAACGTAGTTGCCGCAGGCATCAATAACCTCGCCCTCGGCAGTGTCGGATATACCGGTTATTATTTTGCCGAAGTTCAGCACCTTGTTTTCAACGATGCCGTAGGGAGTGATAATTTTACCGTTGATTATGCTTTTCAAATATATCAGCCTCTTTTCAATAAATTGCGTAAAATTTATACATATTAATTATACTATTGATACAATTTAAATTCAAGCCCAAACTTGACACTTTTGTGCCCTTTTTGCATATATGACTGTAAATAATTTTTTATGGCAGGTATAATTTCAAAATGCCGCAAATAAAATGTAGCAACAGACTTAAAGGGGGATATTCTTGATGGAGAATATATACAAGGACATTGCACAGCGCACGGGCGGTGATATATACATCGGAGTTGTCGGACCGGTGCGCACAGGTAAATCCACTTTGATAAAAAAATTCATGGACGCGCTGGTGATACCGAATATTTCGGACGATTCGGAAAAACAGCGCACGGTGGATGAGCTTCCGCAGAGCGCTTCGGGGCGCACGGTTATGACTGCCGAGCCGAAATTTATACCGGACAAGGCGGTAAAGGTGACGTTGGACGATAACGCGGAATTCATGATTAAAATGATTGACTGTGTGGGCTATATGGTGCCGGGCGCGATAGGCAACAGCGAAAACGGCGAGCCGCGCATGGTTATGACGCCATGGTCGGAGGCGGCGATACCGTTTGAAAAAGCGGCCGAAACAGGCACACGCAAGGTTATTACCGAGCATTCGACCATTGGTCTTTTGGTTACAACCGACGGCTCGATAGGCGAAATTCCGCGCGAGGACTATATTCAAGCCGAGGAAAGGGTTGTGCGCGAGCTTAAGGAGATAAACAAGCCGTTTGTCATTGTGCTGAATTCCGCCGATCCGTCAAGCGAAAAGGCGATTTCTCTGGGCTTTGAGCTGGAGGAAAAGTACCATACGCCGGTTGCGCTGGTAAACTGCCTTGAGATCGGCGAAAGCGATATAAAAAATATTATTCGACTGGTGCTTTTTGAATTTCCCGTCAAGGAAATAGGCATAAATCTGCCGCTTTGGGTGATGGCACTGGAGGAGGATAACGGGCTTCGACGCGGCATAATCGACAGCCTCACCGCATCGGCGCATGATGTTCGCAAGGTCGGTGATATACGCCCGATTTTCGAGGAGCTTTGCGGCAGCGAAAGCATACGAAGCGTGGATACCGAAAACATAAACCTCGGCGACGGTACGGCGCTGATGGACGTCAAATTGCCGGACGGTCTTTTTTACGAAATTCTGAGCGAAAAGGCCGGCATCGAGATAAACGGCGACGACGACCTTATGCGCACGATTTGCGAGCTGAGCGAAAGCAAGCATAAATACGACAAAATCAAAGCTGCCGTTGAACAGGCGGAGCGCACCGGCTACGGAATTGTGACGCCGAGCGTGGAGGATTTGAAACTGGAGGAGCCGGAAATTACCAAACAGCAGGGCGGCTACGGTGTCAAGCTTAAGGCCTCGGCGCCCAGCTTGCATATAATAAAGGCAAATATTCAAACCGAAGTCAACCCGATTATGGGATCTGAAAAGCAGTCGGAGGAAATGGTTAAGTATCTGCTTCACGAATTCGAGGAGGATCCGGTGCAAATATGGCATTCGAATATGTTCGGCAAGTCGCTGTACGATTTGGTAGGCGAGGGGCTGAACGCGAAGCTGGCGCATATGCCTGAGGATTCGCAGCTCAAAATCGTCGAAACCCTCGGGCGCATTATTAACGAGGGCAGTAACGGACTTATTTGCATTATATTGTAAAAAACGCAAGTCATCAATCAAGTCATCAATCAAGCTGCTTGTAATTTTTGATTGATGACTTGATTTTTGATTGATAATGTGGTAAAATATTGTCAGAGGTGATGTTGTGAAAAATCAAAAGCCGCCGTTTGAAATAAATAAAAGGATATTGTCATATACTGCCGAGATTGCCGAGCTGGTCGGCAGAGTCAGCGTCGAGAACAAAATTACAAGCCCAACCTTGCGCCGAGAAAACAGAATTAAAACCATATATTCATCGCTTGCAATAGAGCAAAACACGCTTGATATCAATCAAGTTACAGCCGTTTTGTCGGGAAAGCGCGTTATCGCGCCGCCTAAGGATATTGCTGAGGTGAAAAATGCTTACGAAATTTACGAATGTATGGATACACTGGATCCGTATTCGATAAACGCTCTTTTGAAGGCACATGCCGTTATGGTGAGGGGACTTGTTGACGAGGCGGGGGCTTTTCGTTCTCACCCGGTTGGGGTAGTCGATTCGCAGGGCAACGTGGTTCATTTCGGAACATTGCCGCAATACGTGCCCAAGATGGTCGAGGAGCTTATGGAATGGGTAAAGGAAAGCGATTTTCACATGCTTATAAGAAGCAGTGTTTTTCATTATGAATTCGAGCTTATTCATCCGTTTGCGGACGGCAACGGCAGAATCGGACGTCTGTGGCACACACTCTTGTTGTCAAAATGGAACTCGATATTTGCATGGCTTCCGATAGAATCTATAATACACGATAACCAGCGGGAATACTATAATGCGATAAATATATCCAACGCACATGGGGAATCGACTGCATTTATCGAATTTATGCTGTCTGTCATAAAACAGGCATTGCATGAAGCCGAGCCGCCGAAAAAAACGGTAGAGCCGAATAAGAACGATATACGGGTTGACAAAATTTATGAATTCCTTAAAGCCGAAAAGTATATCACAAACAGCGATGTGCAAAGGCTTTTCGGTATTTCTGCCGCAACCGCAACAAGAATTTTGACGAGGTTTGCAAAAGAGGGCAAATTGAAACGCATACGTATAGGCAGCTTTTGGGGCTACGAAAAATAAAATTCCGCCGTGCGAAGAATTATATCTTCGCACGGCGGTTGATTTTATATTATTTTGTGCTATTTAAGCCGCTGTTGTATTTTGACAGCAGTACGGTTTGCGAAATCAGCGAAACGATATTCGCGGCGCTTGCGAGCAGAGTCCAAATTTTGATATAGAACGGCGGGAAGCCGACACTCAAAAGCGGGCGCAAAACATTGATAAAACTTTCGGAGCTTGATTGATACAAGGCTCTCAAAAACATATTAACAATTAAATTAGAGGGTATGGCGGCAAAAATCAGTGAAGCTATAAAGGATAATGACATAAAGCCGATTAAAATGCAGTTTATGACAACAAGGAACGAGGACGGCTTTTTGAAGGTTGTGCCGGTGCGGCAAATTTCGCCGGCGCCGCTGAGCATGCGGAACCATTTGATGTCGTAGGTGATGGCAAAAACATAGAACAGCATAAGCAGAATGATGACTACGGACAAAATCGAGGCTGTGATAATCATTTCATATTCGCCGGTCACCGATGCCGCGATTACCGTAACGATTTCCGCCAATACCAAAAGCAGGGCTATTGCGCACAGC
>CAYWMF010000032.1:0-8876 GCA_964459175.1 uncultured Oscillospiraceae bacterium | reverse complement strand
CTTGGCAAAATTTGGGGAATTGTGCTGGATTGCGGCGAAGACAAAAACGACAGCTCTGACGAATACGGCAATACGATTTGCTGTCACGGCTTCCGCCGCGAGCAAACACGCTTTATCGAAAATATCATCAAAAACGCCAAAAACGAATATGAGGCCGACGGCGTTGAATGCAAGCTTGTGGTTTCGCACGTGCCGTTTTCCTACATTTTGCACGCACCGTTTGACATCGAGCAGGAGCTCTACCGCGAATGGTGTACGCTTTTGCGCGAAAATATCAAGCCCGACCTTATGATTTGCGGCCACATGCACGCTCACATGGTGGGCGAGCCCGGCGGCGAGTTCGACCACCTGGGTCAGCCCTGCACAATGGTGGTGGCGTCTAATCCAGATTTGAAGAACAAAGGCTTTGATTCGGCGGGATTTTGCTTTAATTCCGACAAAATCGAGGCAGTTTTCACGAATTCCGACGGAGAAATCACACATAAATACGAGTTTTAAGGAGTGTTTTTATGAAAATCAGCACTACAACCGATTACCATTCCAAGCTTCTGGGTGAAAAAAATGCTCTTAAGGCGCTGGCAGAGGCAGGCTACAATGCCGTTGATTACAGCATGTTTTACCACAACGATTACGGCCCGACCTGCAGAGGCGAAATCGGCGAGCTTTATTCCAAGCCGACAGAGGAAGTGTTGGAATATTACCGCGATCTTAAAAAAGCCGCCGACACCTACGGCATAGAAATCGGACAGGTTCATGCCCCGTTCCCGAGCTATGTCGGAAATCCCACCAAGGACGCCAATATTTTCAAGCTTCTTGAGCTTTCCGTCAAGGTTACACAGGTTTTGGGCTGTGAGCATGTGGTTATCCATCCCGTCGCCACAAAAAACCGAATCTATGACGAGGATGTCGAGCCCTGCAAAGCTTTAAATATGGACCTTTACAGCCGTCTGATTCCGCTTGCAAAGCAGTGCGGAGTTAAAATCTGCGTTGAAAATATGTGGACGGTAGACCCTCAAACAAAGAAAAAATGTGCCACGGTTTGTTCGCATGCCGAGGAGCTGGCGGACTATGTTGACACGCTCAACGAGATGGCCGGCGAGCGTATTTTCTACGTTTGTCTTGACGTCGGTCACGCCGCTCTTACGGGCGACAATCCCGCAGAGATGCTCAAAATTCTGGGCGACCGCACCGCGGTCCTGCACATTCACGATGTTGACGGTGTCAACGACAACCACACTCTGCCTTTTCTCGGCGTTGTCAAGTGGGACGAATTTTTCAAGTCGCTCAAGGAAGTCGGCTACAAGGGCAACTTCAATTTTGAAGCCGCAACCTTTTACGCTTATTTCGGCAAGGATTTTCTGGCCGAAAGCGGCAAATATATGTGCGATCTTGCCAAAATGCTCATAAGCAAATACGAGCTGTAAGAATAAAAAACGGCGTTTTGAACACACTATTTCGGAAAGGAGTACTTTGTTATGCTTAAATGTATTGTCTGCGGTGCCATATTGGAGGACGGAGCGACTGTTTGTCCGGTATGCGGTGTCGGCCCCGAAAGCTTTGTGCCTTTTGAAGATAAAAAAGTCGAATTTTCAAAAAACACCTCGGAAATTTTCATCATTTTGGGCGGCGGTATCGCGGCTGTGAGCGCCGCCGAAGCCATACGCAAGCGCAACGCCGAATGCGGAATCTGCATTCTGACCGATGAGGAGTACCTGCCCTATAACCGCCCGATGCTGACAAAAAGCATGAAGAGTATCGACTGCGAAAGCATTTTTGTTCATGATCGAAAATGGTACGACGACCGAAGCATATGCGTTTTGACCGGCAAAAGGGTTAAAAAAATTCTCCCGCAAAAGCACGAAATCGTTGTAAATGACGGTGAAATTTACTATTACAGCAAATGTATTTACGCGCTGGGCGCGCGCTGTTTTGTTCCGCCGATTGGCGGCAGTGAGCTGGACGGCGTTCACACCATACGCACAATAAACGACGTGAAAGCGCTGTCCGCACGCCTGCAAAGCGCACATTGTGCGGCGGTTATAGGCGGCGGAGTTCTCGGACTGGAGGCAGCATGGTCGCTGCGCGAGCTCGGCGTTGAAAATGTTACCGTGCTCGAAAGCGCCGAACGCCTTATGCCGCGCCAGCTGGATGCCGAATCCTCGAAAAAGCTTGCGGAAGCATGTATTTCAAGCGGCGTAAACATAATTTCGGGCGCTAAAATCAAGGCTGTGTCGGGCGAAAAATGCGCCGACGGCGTAATTCTTGACGACGGCGCAAAAATCCCCGCGGAAATCGTTATAATTTCCTGCGGCATACGCGCCAACACCGAAATCGCGGCGGAATGCGGTATCGAAATAGGCCGCGCCGTCAAAGTGGATTCGCAATGCCGCACCAACATTCCCGGCATTTTCGCCTGCGGCGACTGTGCCGAATACCGCGGCAAAAATTATGCGCTGTGGGCGCAGGCTCTGGACATGGGCGAGGCTGCCGGTGCATGTGCCGCCGGCGACAATATGAGCTTTGAATTTAAGCCTTATCCGGTCACTTTTAACGGTATGAACACCGCGCTGTACGCCATCGGCGACTGCGGCACACGCGCAGATGCGGAGTATTTTTCGCAAAAAACCGGCGACTACGAAAAGCGCTTCTACATTTCCGGCCGTCTGTGCGGCGCCGTGCTGATAGGAGACACCTCCGCGGCAAAGGATATAGAGCCGGAAATATAAATAATTTGCAGTTGAGTTTTTTTGATATAAAGCACCTCATTCGTCAGCCTTCCCCCTCGACACAACTGCCGTCGCTATGGGTGAGCATATTTCATATGCTCGGTGTTACGGCGTAGCCGTGACGGACGAGGTGTTCCATTTCACAAAAAGGCTTCAAAAAGCGTTAAACAACGGTTGTTTTTGGCGGCGAAAAGTATTTTTGATACTTTTCGCCGTATTTTTTATGGAAATACTTGAAATATTTTTAAATTAGTAGTATAATAATATTTATTGAGTACTATACCTACGCATAAAAATTTTTAAAATAAAGGAATATTTATTATGGAATGGACAGGACTTAACGATTTAAGAGAAAAATTCTTATCCTTTTTCGAGTCAAAGGGCCATTTGCGCCACGAGAGCTTTCCTCTGGTGCCGCAGGGCGATGCCTCACTTTTGCTTATCAACGCCGGCATGGCGCCGCTGAAGCCGTATTTTCAGGGCGTAAAGGAGCCGCCGCGCCGCCGCATGGTTACCTGCCAAAAATGTATCAGAACCCCCGACATTGAGCGCGTGGGCAAAACCGCACGCCACGGCACATATTTTGAAATGCTGGGCAACTTTTCTTTCGGCGATTATTTTAAGGAAGAAGCCATTCAGTGGGCATGGGAATTCTTAACCAAGGTTATGGAAATGCCCGCCGACAGACTTTGGCCCTCCATTTACGAAGAGGACGAAGAGGCATACGATATTTGGGTTAACAAGGTCGGCGTGCCCAAGGAGCACGTTGTAAGACTGGGCAAGGACGACAACTTCTGGGAGCTTGCCACGGGCGGCCCCTGCGGTCCATGCTCGGAAATATATTTTGACCGCGGCGAAAAATACGGCTGTGGCTCGCCGGATTGCAAGCCGGGCTGTGACTGCGACAGATTTATGGAAATCTGGAACAACGTATTTTCGCAATTTGAGGGCGACGGCAAGGGCAACTACACCGAGCTGGCGCACAAAAACATTGATACCGGTATGGGTCTGGAGCGCTTGGCATGCGTAATGCAGGGCGTGGACAACCTTTTCGAGGTTGACACCGTTCGCAAAATTCTTGACACCGTGTGCGAAATCAGCGGCAAAAAATACGGTGACAACGCCGATGACGACGTTTCGATCCGCGTTATAACCGACCATATACGCAGCACCACCTTTATGATTTGCGACGGAGTTGTCCCCTCAAACGAGGGACGCGGCTATGTGCTTCGCCGTTTACTGCGCCGTGCGGCGCGCCACGGAAAGCTGCTCGGCATTGACAAGCCCTTCCTGTACGAGCTGTGCGACGTGGTTATCGGTGAGAACAAGAGCGCATATCCCGAGCTGGTTACCAAAAACGACTATATAAAGAAGGTTATCGAAATTGAGGAACAGCGCTTCAGCGCCACCATCGACGCCGGACTCAGCATTCTTTCCTCCATTATCGAAAACGCGCAAAAGGATGGCAAAAAGCAGCTGTCCGGCGAGGACACCTTTAAACTGTACGATACCTTCGGCTTCCCTATCGATTTAACACGCGAAATTGCGGAGGAAAAGGGACTTACCATTGACGAGGACACCTTCAACGCGCTGATGAACGAACAAAAGGTTCGTGCAAGAAACGCGCGTGCCGCCGCAGGCTGGAACGAGGCATCCAAAAATATTCTCGAAAGCTACCCCGCCACCGAGTTCACAGGCTACGAAAAGCTTGAGGACGAGGGCAAAATTCTTGCCATAATCAGTGGCGACGAGCTGATAGACCAAGTAAGCGAGGGCGATTTTTCGCTGTTGCTGGACAAAACCCCATTCTACGGTGAGGGCGGCGGCCAGGTTGGCGACACCGGTACTATAACCACCGCCACCGCACAGCTTAACGTCATAGACACCAAGAAAACCGCCGACGGTAAATACATTCACATTTGCGAGCTGACAAACGGCTCGCTCAAGGTCGGCGACACCGTCAACACCTCGGTTGACGCGCTTCGCCGCGCCGCTATCATGCGCAATCACTCGGCGGCTCACCTGCTTCAGGCGGCGCTGAGAAAGATTCTGGGCAACCACGTCGAGCAGGCCGGCTCATATGTCGATGCCGAGCGCGTAAGATTCGACTTTTCGCATTTCCGGGCGGTAACGCACGACGAGCTGATGAAAATCGAGGCTCTTGTCAACCAAAGTATTTTGGCCGGTGCTGATATCGAAACCGTTATCACCGATGTCGAAACCGCCAAAAAGAGCGGCGCAATGGCGCTGTTCGGCGAAAAATACGGCAAAAACGTCCGCATGGTTAAGATGGGCGAATTTTCAACCGAGCTTTGCGGCGGTACTCACCTTGACAACACCGCCAAGGCCGGACTTTTCAAAATCATTTCCGAAAGCTCTGTAGCCGCCGGTGTGCGCCGTATCGAAGGTACCACCGGAACAAACGTGCTTGACTTGTACTACAACGAAAACAGCCTCATCGTCAACACCGCCAAGATATTGAAGGCCAACAATCCCGCCGAAATCGCCAAAAAGGCAGAACAGCTCCAGGGCGAAATTCACGAGCTGAAAAAAGCGGTTGACGAGCTCAATTCCAAAATTGCGGCGGCCGAAACCGCTAAAATCGAAGAAAAAATAAAGGATACCGGCAAATTCAAGCTTCTGTTCTGTGAAATGCCGGGCATGGCTCCCGATGCTTTGCGCACCGCCGGCGACAAATTAAAGGACAAATATTCCGACATTGCGGCTGTTCTCTATTCCGCACAGCCCGGAAAGATTTCTCTTGCGGCGGTTTGCGGCAAGGACGCAATCAAAAACGGCGCAAATGCCGGTGCAATACTCAAAAAGATTTCGCCGATTCTCGGCGGCGGCGGCGGCGGAAGACCCGACAGCGCATTTTCCGGCGGCAAGGATATTACCAAAATTGCCGATGCCGAAGCCGAATTTTACGAATTACTTAAATAAAGAGGGATAAAAATGGATTTAACTCAACTGGTCAAAAAGATGGAAAACTGCCCCTGCGGCAAAAAGCATACCGTTGACATCAAGGACATTCAAATTGGAAGCGGAATGCTCGAAAAAGTGGGCGAAATTCTCGAAAAGAACAATTTCCCCAAAAGAATTCTGGTTGTTTCGGACAATAACGCGCTCAGAGTTTCAAAGGGTATTTTGGACAACCTAATGGCTCACGGCTTTGTTTTCGATGCAAGGGTTTACGATAACATGCGCACTGCCGACATAAAAGAGGTCAACGAAATCGAGGCTCTTTGCCCTAAGATTGACGGTATTTTGGCGGTCGGTACCGGCTCGGTGGACGATATTTGCCGCTACGCCGCCGCACGTCAAGGCAAGCGCTTTGCAATTTTCGGCACCGCCCCCTCGATGGACGGCTACGCCTCCGACAGCTCGCCCATTACAGAAGGCGCATTCAAGCTCACCTGCCCCGCAAAACAGCCCGAGGTCATCATTGCGGATACAAAAATCTTGGCTCAAGCGCCCGTTGAGCTGAAAGCGGCCGGCTTCGGCGATATGATTGCAAAATGCATCGGTCTTGTTGACTGGCGTGTTTCGGCACTGATTTCCGACGAATATTACTGCGAAAACATTGCAAACCTCACACGTGACGCGGTTCAACGCATAATTTCGCTGGCAGACAAGGTTACACTCAACAATGAGGAAACCGCCGGCGCTATTATGGAAGCGCTGATTCTCACCGGTGTGGCTATGAAAATGGCCGGCACCTCGCGCCCGGCAAGCGGCTGTGAGCACATAATATCGCATTTCTGGGAGAGCAAAAAGCTCGAGCAGGGTCTTTTGTCCGACTATCACGGCAAAAAATGCGGCGTTGCAACACTTATTGTCGCCAAAACATACCACAAAATGGCTCAGCTTGAAGCTATCAAGGCGCACAAGGAGACTATCGACTGGGAGGAAGTCAAGGCTGCCTACGGTCCGAATTTGTCGGTCGATATGATGAAGCTCAACTCCCCCACCATCACCGACGAGGTTGACCCGGCGCTTTTGGAAGCAAAATGGCCGGAAATCCGCCAAATTATAAAGGACGAGCTGCCGCCGTACGAAACGCTTATCGACCTGTACAAGCGTGCCGGCGCCGCCACCACCATCGAAGAAATTTCGGTAACACCCGAGCTTTGCGCGCAGGCATACAAGTATCATCCGTTTATGCGCCACCGTCTGAATCTTATGCGCTTAAGATGGATGTTCGACTACCCCACCGACTATTCCGACAACATGTAATCGAAAGGAGCAGCGCATGAACGCATCCTGTAAAAAGCAGCTTATCATGACGGCTTTTGTGCTTTCATGCGCTCTTCTTGTATTTTTGCTTTACTTTTTGGAGCCGACCGGCGCCGTATCCGACGGCGATGTTGCCGTATTTATTCCCGCCGCGTCGCTTGAGGTCGCGCTTCCCGCGCCGAGCGACAACGGCGAAGCGCATATTTTGCGCCGCCCGACACGACTGATGCTATACGGCGCGTTGCCTTTCAGCTTGGATAAGCTGAGGCTGATTTCACTTACGCAAATAACGCTTATCGCTATTTTGATAGGCTTATTCATACAATCCGACGACCCGATGCTTGAAAGCACACTTGAGTCGGACGGCAAAAAGTAAAGCTGTACATCATTCCAAAAGTCAAAAATTAAAAAAATAAAGGAGCAAACATGAAACACATTAACAAAGCGACATTTTTTCTGGTTCTCGCTGTAATTCTGCTTCTGCTCTCGGTTGCCGTTTGCGGCTTCAAGATAGGTAATCTTGAGCTTTACGGCATGCAGGACATGCGCTTCGGAATTGATATCCGCGGCGGTGTTGAAGCGGTATTCAGAGCCAAAGCAACCGACGAAAACCCCGATCCCCAGCCTACGGCGGAAGAGCTTGAATCGGCTAAGCTGATCATCGAAACCCGTATGGACAACCTCAACATCTTCGACCGTGAAATCACCGTTGACGAGGTAAACAAAGAAATTTTTGTTCGTTTCCCCTGGAAGTCGGGCGAGACCGATTTCAACCCTCAGGAGGCTATCGCCGAGCTGGGTGAAACCGCACTGCTTACCTTCCGCACCGAGGACGGCACCGTCGTTCTGGAGGGTAAAAACGTCAAAAACAGCACAGTTCAGCAGTCCACCATCGGCTATGCCGTAGGTCTTGAATTCGACAACGAAGGCGCAAGCCTTTTCTATGAAGCCACCAAAGCCAACCTTGGCAAGCAAATCGGCATTTACATGGACGAGGAGCTGATTTCCGCGCCTACCGTTGAAGCCGCAATTTCCGGCGGACAGGCACAAATCACCGGCGGCAACAGCGGATTTTCCTACGAAGAGGCCAAGAGCTTGGCTGACAAAATCAACGCCGGCGCGCTTCCCTTTGCATTGGAATCCTCCAATTACAGCACCATCAGCCCGACCTTGGGCACCGGCGCACTCAGAGTTATGATTACTGCCGGCATTATCGCCTTTATAGTTATCGCGCTGTTCATGATTATCAAGTACCGTCTGCCCGGCTTTGTTGCCTGCATCGGTCTGTTATCGCAGGTAACTCTCCAGATTCTGTTCATCTCGGTTCCTCAAATTACGCTGACTCTGCCCGGTATGGCCGGTATCATTCTTGCCGTCGGTATGGGTATTGATGCGAATATCATTATTTCCGAGCGTATCAAGGAAGAGCTTCTTGTCGGCAAGAGCCTTGTAGCCGCTATCAAATCCGGCTATTCGCGTGCTTTCTCCGCCGTTTTGGACGGCAACGTAACCACCATGATCGTGGCTGTGGTTTTGATGATTTTCGGCTCCGGCTCCATCTATTCCTTCGGCTACACTCTGCTGACCGGTGTAATACTCAACTTCCTTTCCGGCATTTTGGCTTCCCGCCTCATGGTAACATCTCTCAGCATGTACAAACCCTTACAATCCACAGTTCTGTACGGTAACAGGAGGGCAGCAAAATGAATCAGAAAACATTGAAAGTTTATAAAAACCGCAAAATTTTCTTCGCCATTTCCATCGTTCTCATACTTGCCGGCATAGCCGAGCTGATTGTCAACGGCGTTGAGCTTGATATCCAGTTCAAGGGCGGCGCAATCATAAAGTACGCCTACACCGGCGAGCTTTCCGCTCAGCAAAAGAGCGATATTTCCGCGTTGGTTGACTCGACTA
>CAYWMF010000031.1:0-8900 GCA_964459175.1 uncultured Oscillospiraceae bacterium | reverse complement strand
CATGAATATTTGGGCGATGACGTGAACGGCAAGGACGTTATCGTTGTGGATGATATACTTTCCTCCGGCGATTCGTTTATTCATATTATAGATAAGCTCAAGGCTATGGGCGCAAGACGCATTTTCGGTTTCTTCTCCTTTGGCTTGTTCTGCAACGGCTTGGAGATTTTCGACGATTACTACAAAAAGAACCTTTTTGACAGAATTTTCACCACAAACTCTGTTTATATAACCGATGAGCTTAAATCACGCGAATGGTTCTGCGAGGTTAACGTACTGAAATACATGGCATACTATATCGAAGCACTCAATAAGCACAATTCGGTAAGTAAGCTGCTTGATTCCAGCGAAAAAATCAACGATTTGCTGGCCGGTCTTAAGGCTAAAAATAACAACGTGAGCGCCGAACAGCTTTCGATGGATAACTGATAAAGAAAAACGGTTTGCGGTAAAATTCCGCAAACCGTTTGCCTATTTTTCGAAGAACGCCGTAATATTCGCGGCGTCCTTTTTCGTTATGCCGTCAACCGCTGTAAGCTCCTGCTCGGACGCCATGGAAACAGCCTTTATACTTTTAAAATGCTTCATGAGCTTTTTGGCTTTGACTTCGCCTATACCGTCGATTTTTTCAAGCCTTGAGGATACCATGCCCTTGGAGCGACGCGCATCCATTTTGCTGAACGAAAAACGGTGAACCTCCTCTTGAATTTTGCAAATGAAATTAAATATAGTTATATTTTTTGCAATGCTGATTTCGTTGTATTCATCTGTCAGGCTTCGCGTTTTGTGGAAGCTGTCCTTGACCATTCCGAAAACCGGAATTTCAATATTCATTCTGCCAAAAAGCTCTTTTATTGTTGAAACATGCCCTTTGCCGCCGTCAAGCAGAATAAGGTCGGGCAGGGGAGGGAAGCTATCGTCCTCGGCGTGTGAAATACGGCGACTGAGCGCCTCCGTCATGGCGGCGTAATCGTCCTGCGACTCGCTTTTGATGTTGAACGAACGGTAGTCGCGCTTTTTGAAAGCGCCGTTTTCGATTACAATCATGCCGCAGGTAATATGTGTATCGCCGGTGTTTGAAATATCATAGGCCTCTATGCGCTCCGGCACAACCTCCAGCTTGAGAAGCTGGGCAAGCTCGGTAAGCAGAGAATCGCTTTTTTGGTTTACCTCGCGCGAATGAAGCGCTATACTGCGGGCGTTTTCACAGGCCATGTCGTTAAGCTTTTTGAGCTCACCGCGCTCGGGAAAAACGAATTTGACATTGTATCCGCTTTGCAACGTGAGATACCGACGTTCCGGCTCACAATCCCACATAAGCGAGTGCGCGATAATAATTTGGCGTGGGACATATTCGCGCTTTTTGTAAAATTCTATCAAAAAAGCCGAAAAGGACGAAGCGTCCGGTATTTCGTCGGCGTCGAAAATGAAGCTGTCCATATCGGCCAGCTTGCCGCCGCGAATAAAAAGCACGGCTATGCAGGCAGAAATATCATCGGAATATATTCCGAAAACGTCTTGGTCGGTTTCGGGAGAGGCGATAATTTTCTGGTTTTGGCTCAGTTTTTCAAGAGATAAATATATATCGCGAAGCTTGGCGGCACGCTCGAAATTTAATTCGTCCGACGCCTTGAGCATTTCGTGCTTGACATTATCTGCCGCTTCCTTGGTGTCGCCCTTTAAAAACAGCAGTATTTTGTCAAATATAGCCCGATATTCCTCCTGTGATATTTTACCGGTGCAGGGACCGATGCAGCGGTCAATGTGATAATTCAGGCAAGGGCGGCCCTTGCCGATGTCCTCGGGAAACTTCTTTTTGCAGGTGGCGGTTTTAAAGGTCTTTTGAACGGTATCTATAAGATTATATACGGTCGAGCTGGAGGAGTAGGGGCCGAAATATTTTGCGGTGTCGTGCTTGACATTGCTTCGACTGCGCACCATGCACAGCCGCGGATATGCGCCCATTTCAACCTTGAGATAGGGGTAACGGCGGTCGTCCTTTAATTTTATGTTGTAGCGCGGCTTATACTTTTTGATAAATTCGTTTTCAAGCACCAGCGCTTCATTTTCGGTGTCGGTAAAAAGACATTCGAAGTCATCTGCCGACATAACCATTTTACGCGTTTTTATCGGGTGGCTTTCAACCTGCGTGAAATATTGCGAAACGCGGTTTTGAAGCGATTTGGATTTTCCAACATATATAACCTTACCGCTTTTGTCTTTCATTATATATATGCCGGGCTTCTTTGGCAGAAGCTTTGCTTTTTCATACAGTCGTTCTATTTTCACGGGAAGCTCCTTGATTTTTCTTTGATAATATATTATAACAAAATATATCACAGATGTCAATTCAAAAAAATTCATTTTTTCGTTATATTTTTGCGCAATATATGTTGACAAATTTTGATATTTGTATTATAATATATTTATTAGTCAAATGAAGTAAACAGGAAACGGCGTCAGCCGGCCGAAGGAGTAAAACTCTCAGGCTTCACACTGTGATAAAGACTGTTTGCGGATGACACTCTGGAGAAGTCCGCTTTGCGGGTGCCGAAGGTGCAAGAGCGTAAGCTCAATCTCTCAGGCAAAAGGACAGAGAAATACACTGAATTACAGGTGTTTTCTGCCTTTATCCGGGGAGCTTGCTTTATGCGGGTTCTCTTATTTATTTTTTGAAAGGGGTTTTTATTAACCATGAGTCAGTTTCTTGAGGTGCTGGCAGAATACAACGACGTAATCAATACCTTTGTATGGACTACGCTCGGACTTGTATTACTGCTTTTCACCGGAGTACTTACCACAGTACTCACAAAGTTCTTCCAGGTTTCGCATCTTGCACACTGGTGGAGCAATACAATTGGCAGCTTGTTTAAAAAGGACGTAATCGGCCATTCCAAGGACAAAACCTCGATTTCGCCTTTTCAGGCGCTTTGCACGGCGCTTGCCGCTACTATCGGCGTCGGAAATATCGCCGGCGTTGCGGCGGCAATTTGTCTCGGCGGCCCCGGAGCGGTGTTCTGGATGTGGGTTGCGGCGTTCTTCGGAATGATGACCAACTATTCCGAAAACGTTTTGGGCATTTACTACCGTCGCCGTAATAAGGACGGCGAATGGTCGGGCGGTGCAATGTACTACTTGCAGGACGGCCTCGGTTCGAAAAAGAATTGCAAAAAGCTGGGTAAGATTCTTGCCGTGCTTTTCTCGATTTTCACGTTGCTTGCCTCGTTCGGCATCGGCGCTATGGGTCAGATTAACAAAATCGTTGTTAATATCGAATCGGCGTTCAGAATCGATGCGCTTGCAGATATTCAGCTCTACGACGGCGTAAGCGTTTATTCGGTTGTAATCGGCGCGATATTGGTCGCAATAGCGGCGCTTATCGTATTGGGCGGTCTCCAAAGAATCGCATCATTTGCCGAAAAAATCGTACCTTTTATGGTTGTTTTCTTTGTTGCGGGCAGCCTTATTATTATCGGTATTAATTATAATATGATTCTCCCGGCGTTAAAGGCAATTTTTGTAACCGCATTTAAGCCGGCCGCGGTTGCGGGCGGTGTTGCCGGCACGCTAATCAAGCAGGTTATGGTTCAGGGCTTTAAGCGCGGAGTATTCTCGAACGAAGCAGGTCTCGGCTCTTCCGTAATGGTACATTCCAGCTCTAACGTCAAGGAACCGGTTAAGCAGGGCATGTGGGGCATATTCGAGGTATTTGCGGACACTATGGTGGTTTGCACCATGACGGCTCTTGTCGTTCTTACCTCGGGTGTGTATGCGGATTTTTACGCGCCGCTCGGAACCTACACAAATGACGCAACAATGGTTGCCGAAGCATTCAATTCGGTATTCTCGTTCGGCAATATCGGTTCGAAATTTGTCGCAATAGCTATTTTGCTGTTCGCGTTTACTACGGTTCTCGGCTGGGATTACTACGGTACAAAGGCTTGGGAATTCCTTTTCGGCACCAAGACAACAAAGATTTATAAGATTATACACCTCGTAATGATAATGTTCGGTGCATTGCTGACCTCGTCGCTGGCATGGGATATTTCGGACACCTTCAACGGTTTGATGATGATTCCCAACCTTATCGGTGTTATAGCCCTTTCGGGTCTTGTGTGCAAAATCACAAAGAACTATATCGACAGAAAGCTGAAGCATAAGGATATTAAGCCAATGTATTCGGCGTTTGAAGAAATTCAGGCGGAGCAGGAAAAGAGAGCCGCCGAGGATAACGACTGATAAAAACAAAACCGCAGAAACCGTATTTTTACGGACTGCGGTTTTATTATTTTGTTATTGACATGAGTGAAAAAATCCTGTATAATAGATATATCCGAAAACAAGGAGGTATATTATGTTTTCAAAAGAAAAGAATTGCAGAACTTCCACGTGGGAGGGCTTTAAAAGATACGAATTTGATATATTCGGTACCAACGCGATAATTGCCGCGCCTGATAAACCGACGGAGGATAAAAAGTGGATATTCCGCGCGGAGTTTTTCGGGGCGTTCGCTTATGCCGATAAACGTATGTGCGAGCTGGGCTATTATGTGGTTTACCTTAATAAGCATGACATGTACGGTCACGACAGCGCGATAGACGAGATGCACCGTTTCAAAAATTATCTTTGCGAAAAATATGGCTTTTTCGGTAAAACCGTTATGTTCGGATTCAGCCGCGGAGGCATGTATACAATGAATTATGCCGCAAAATATCCGCAGGATCTTTCGGCGATTTATCTCGATGCACCGGTTATGAATGCGCTCAGCTGGCCGGCAGGCAAGGGCAAGGCGAATTGCAGCGAACCCGAATGGAAGCAATTTCTCGAAATTTACGGTCTTACGGAGGGCGAAGCGCTTAATTTCCGCAAACAGCCCATTGACAACACTATGACCTTGTTGAAAAACAAAATACCGGTTATACTTGTGGCGGGCTGTGCCGACAGAACCGTTCCGTACGATGAAAACGGTCTGGTTTTCGCAAACATTTACCGTAAAAATTTCGGCACCATCGAGGTTTACGAAAAGCCCGATTGCGATCATCACCCGCACAGCCTTGAGGACCCTACGCCGATCGTAAACTTTATTTTGAGATATAACAAGTAGAAAATCGCCAAATCGGAAACGATTCTAACCTAAAATTGTTCCGATTTGGCGATAAATCTATATCATTTCTTGAATTTGTCGTTTTTGAAGAACTGATAATAATTGCATTTAATCATGCCGTTGTACAGCTTGCGAACCTTGTCGGCGCGGCGACCGTAAAAGTATTCGAATTTTTCGTGCGAGGTAATGACGTATATCTGCCATTTTTCGAGCTTGGAAAAGGCGGCTCCCATCTGGCGGTAGAGTTTTTCTGCGCCGGCAATGTCCGAAAGCCGCTCACCATAGGGCGGATTGGTGACTATAGTTCCGCGTCTGCCGCGAGTGTCAATGTCGTTGAAATCCATTTTGAAGAACTTTATGCGGTTTATAACACCGGCTCGTTTGGCATTTTCATCGGCTATTTCAAGCGAATGCGCGTCAATATCCGAACCGTATATTTCAAACGGCTCCTTTTTAATATTTGCTATCGCCTCGCCGCGCGCCTCCTTCCAAACGGAGGAGGGCAGAAAACCGAACGCTTCCGCCGCAAACGAGCGGCGTATTCCCGGTGCGGTATTCGACAGCATCAGCGCGCCCTCTATCGCAATTGTTCCCGAGCCGCACATTGGATCCCACAGCAAAACGTCGTTGCGCAGCCTTGCAATGTTGCACATTGCCGCCGCCAGCGTTTCGCGTATAGGGGCTTCGTTGGCTTTAAGGCGATAGCCGCGCTTGTATAAGCCCTCACCGGTTGTGTCAAGCATGAGGTAAGCGTTGTCGTTGAGTATGAAAAATTCAATTTGATATTTTGTGCCGCTTTCGAGAAAATATGAAACATTGTATTTTGTCTTTAAGCGCTCGACAATGGCTTTTTTTACAATTTTTTGACAGTCGGGAATGCTGAACAGCGCCGATTTTATGCTGTGACCTTTCACGGGAAAGGCGTCACGCTCGCCGATAAAATCCTCCCACGGCAAGGCTTTAACGCCGTCGAACAGCTCACTGAAGGTTGCGGCGTGAAATTTACCCAGCAGAATGAAAAGCCTTTCGGCGTATCTGAAATTGATGTTGCATCTTGCAACGGCGCTTTCGTCGCCCTCGAATATAACTCTGCCGTCGATTGTTTCGAGCCGCTTATAGCCCAGCGCGTCGATTTGCTCGCCGACGAATCTTTCAAGTCCGAACAAACAGGTTGCTACATATTTCATATATTTTCCTCGTATTCCGTTATGTATTTGAACTCTATAATGTCGCCGTCCTTCGGCAGATATGAATCACAGCCCACCGACATGCTTTCGCCGTTGACAGTGTAAATCCAGCCGCTTTGGGCACCGTAATCAAATTCCGCAATGCCGTTAACCGACGCGATATAAGAGCCCTTAAGGCTGTAAGCAATGCTTTGTGATTGGCAGGTTTTAATAAACAAATCCAGCGCTGTTTCACCGTCTTTGAACGGCAATGCACGGTTTTCGTAAAATGCTTGCTCCGGACCGATTATCGAAACGGTAACAGCACTTGAAGCAGTATTGAATTCTCCGTTCAGTATGGAAAGCCAAAGCGAGCCGGTATTGGAAAAATCGCGATAGGCAATCAGCGCCTGCGCACAGGAAAGCGCGCTTGTTTGACCGTACCTCTGAAATGAATACGAGCCGTCGCCCAAGCGAAAGGTTGCCAAAGCAAGCGAAATATCACCTATATCGGCGTCCTTTGAGGTGTATCCGAGCGCCGTTAAGGCCGAAAGCGCACATGCGGTGGAATTGCTGTTGGCGGTGCCGAACGACGAATAGGTGTCATCCTTGTTTTTGGCGTTGCGCAGAAAATTGGTGGCCTTTGAAACAGGCGTTGAAAAGCCGTCGTTTTCACGCAGATATACCAACAGCGGAATCAAAAATGCGGTTGTATCGACATCTCCGCTTTCGGAAAAGGTCGAAAATCCGCCGTCGACACATTGAAAGGTCAAAATATGCCTGCCGTATTCGACAAGCTTATCCTCGGGATACTCGATGCCGGCAAGCTTTATGGCGTATATGCCGTACAGCCTTTGCAATATCGGCAAGGCATAGCCCTCGGTATCGTCCTTGAGCGTAAGCGATTCGAGGAGCTCGGCGTAATGCGCTATATTGTACTCCGTGATGTCATACCCGCGCGCTTCCAGCATTTTCAGACCGATAACTCTTCCGCTTACCGCACCGTAATCAGTTTCGTCGGTTTGCGCCTTGAGAAAAGGCTCGATGTTGTATTCGGAAATGTTGTCGTCCGCGTAGCACAGCGCCGTTATATCCCAAAAGGTCGAGGCCTCGTGCGCCTTATAGTACCCGGTAATGTATCCGATTTCGCCGGAAGTGTTGGCGGTACAGGCGAAAAGGAACGGCACAAATAATAAAATTAGCAAAAATGCGATTTTTTTCATCTTAATTTGTCCTTATTAAAATTCGGGCGGATTTCTCCGCCCGAAGCAGACTGCCGAAAGGGTCAAAAGCCGCTATTATGTGCTTTTTCACTTCAGAGTCTGAAATTTTTGTTTTTGATCAGTTGAAGAACTTGCGCTCGTATCTAATGTTGTTTGCAACAACATCCTGAGTATCCTCCGCGATAACCAGCTCTTCGTTGGTGGGAACTACGATAACTTTTACGCGGCTGTCGGGGGTGGAAATGAACTCATTGGTGGGAAGATGGTGAGTAGCGGCATTCTTTTCGGGATCGATTTTGATGCCGAAGAATTCCATGTTCTGCATAGCCCAAAGACGGACAATAGGCGTATTTTCACCAACACCGGCAGTGAATACGACAGCATCCAGACCGTCCATTGCTGCGGTGTAGGAGCCGATATATTTCTTGATACCGTAGGAAAGAATTTTGCAGGCAAGCTCAGCCTTGGGGTTCTTTTCTTCAAGCGCCTTTTCGATATCGCGAAGGTCGCTGGAAACCTCGGAAACACCCAAAATGCCGCACTGCTTGTTCATGAAGTCGGACATTTCCTTGGGGGAATAGCCCTCTTTTTCCATAATAAAGGTTACGATTGCGGGGTCCATGCTTCCGCAACGGGTGCCCATTTCAATGCCCTCGAGGGGAGTGAAGCCCATGGAGGTGTCGATAACCTTGCCGTTTTTAACGGCGGAAATGGAGGAGCCGTTTCCTAAATGGCAGGTGATGATTTTGCTGTTGTTGGGGTCAAGACCCAGAAAATCAAGCGCGAGCTTGGAAACATAGCGATGGCTTGTACCGTGGAAGCCGTATCTTCTGATCTGATATTTTTTGTAGAGCTCGTAAGGAATCGGATAGAAGTATGCTTCCTCGGGCATTGTCTGATGGAAAGCGGTATCGAATACCAGAACTTGAGGAGTTCCGGGCATTGCTTCCTTGCAACCGGCGATACCCATAAGGTGCGGCTTGGTGTGCAGAGGAGCAAGGTCGATACATTTTTCAAGGTCTTCGATAACGGTATCGTCAACCAACACGGATTTGGAGAAGTAAGGACCGCCCTGCACAACTCTGTGGCCGATAGCGGAAATTTCGTCAACCGACGAGATAACACCCTGATCCTTGTCCAAAAGCATTCTCATAACCTGGCGGGTAGCCTCGGAATGGTTTTTCATCTCAACCATTTCGATGTACTTGTCTTGGCCGATTTTGGTATGTACGAGCTTGCCGTCGATACCGATTCTTTCGCAATTACCTTTTGCGAGAACAGATTTTGTTTCCATGTCGAAAAGCTGATACTTAAGTGAGGAGCTTCCGGCATTGACTACTAAAATTTTCATTTTAGGTCCTCCGAATATTGATTTATTTATAATTTTGATGTAAAATACATATACGA
>CAYWMF010000030.1:0-8920 GCA_964459175.1 uncultured Oscillospiraceae bacterium | reverse complement strand
CAGCAATTCCACGCTGGAGGAAGTACTTGTAAAGCTTAAAAACGTCATTGACGAATATTTAGGATAAAAATCATCTTTGAAAGGAAGAACATAAAATGAAAGTAATTTTAACACAGGACGTAAGAGGTCAAGGAAAAAAGGGCGAGCTGGTGGAGGTTTCCGACGGCTACGCGCGCAATTTCCTTTTCGCAAAAAAGCTTGCCGTCGAGGCGGATAAAGCTACTCTTAATGAGATGAAAAACCGTGAGCAGGCCGAAAAATTCAAAAAGGAAACCGAAAAGGCACAGGCACAGGAAACTGCTCAAAAGCTGGAGGGGGTACTGCTTAAGCTGGCGGTTTCCGGAAGCCCGGACGGCCGTCTTTACAGCGCAGTCACCACTATGGAAATTTCGCAGCAGCTCAGCGCACAGTACGGCATTGATATAGACAAGAGAAAAATCGTGCTTGACTCCCCCATCAAGGCCTTCGGCAAGTTTACGCTTGACGTTAAGCTTTTTGCCGGCATAAACGCAAAGCTCAATGTCCTTGTAACCGAAAAAAAATAAGAACATAATTTCGAAGAAAGCAACAAATTATGGATAATTTTATTCAGGATCTGAACACGTCACAGCCGCCGTTTTCGCTTGAAGCGGAACAGGCGCTTCTCGGTGCGATAATACTTTCCGGCGACAAGTTTTCAGAGGTGGTCGAAAAGGTTTCCGCGGACGACTTCTACGTACCGCAGCATAAGGCCTTTTATACTGCCATGCAATCGATTTTTCTTCAATCTCGAAAAATCGATCTTGTAACGCTGATAGAAGCGCTGGTGGAAACAGGCGAATATACCGATGCTTCGGCGCGCGCGTATGTCAAAAATCTTGCCGAGTCCGTGCCGTCGGTTTCGAATGTTTCCGATTACGCCAAGATAATTCGCGATAAAGCTACTTTGCGCCGCCTTATAGATGTGTCGCAGGAAATTATGGAAAGCGCCTACAGCCAAACCGACGATGTTCAGCACATTATCGACGCGGCGGAGCACAAGATTTTCAGCCTTGCGCAGGGCAATATTACAAATGATTTTGTGCATATTCGCGACGTTATTCTCGAAACCTACAATTATCTTACCTTAATGAAAAACGATCCGGAGCTCGCCAAGGGAACACCTTCGTACTTTTCACGCCTTGACAGCGTTTTGGGCGGAATGGGCGCCGGCGACCTGGTTATAGTCGGAGCACGTCCAGGTATGGGTAAAACCAGCTTTGCGGTCAATATCGCCATAGAGATAGCCAAACGCAAAAAAAGCACCGTCGCGATTTTCTCGCTGGAAATGTCAAAAACACAGGTTGCTTCGCGTATGCTTTCGAGTGAAGCAATGATAGATTCCTATAAATTCAGGAACGGTCGCTTTGACGATGTTGAAAACGGCTGGGAACGCCTTTGTGCGGCTGCTACGGCACTGTCGGGCGTTGAAATTTATATTGACGATACTACCGGAATATCGGTTTCCGGAATGAAAGCCAAGCTTCGCCGTCTTAAAAACCTCGGTTTTGTGGTTATAGACTATCTTCAGCTTATGCAGGCCGATCGTAAAATCGAAAACCGCGCCCTTGAAATCGGTGAAATTTCACGCGGCTTGAAGCTGCTTGCCAAGGAGCTCGGTGTGCCTGTCATGACCTGTGCACAGCTTTCGCGTGCAACCGACCGAAGCAAAACGCAAAAGCCGATGCTCAGCGATTTGCGTGACTCCGGTGCAATCGAGCAGGACGCCGACGTGGTTATGTTCATTTATCGTGAGGACTATTACGACAAAGAAAAATCCGCAGATCAGAACACGGTTGATATTATTGTGGCCAAAAACCGTCACGGTTCAACCGGTGAGGTTACGCTCGGCTGGCAGGCGCCGTACACAAAATTTGTTGACATTGACGTAAACCATGAATAAATTTACTTCACTTATTTTCAGCGCAATAAAACAATATGATATGCTTTGTGATAACGACAAAGTCCTTATCGCCCTTTCGGGCGGTAAGGATTCTGTTGCTTTACTGCTTTTTATGGCGGAATATGCACAGCAATTGAAAATATCCGTTTTCGCCGCGCATGTAAATCATATGATACGTGCAAAGGCCGCCGACGACGACCAAAAATTTTGCGAGGAGCTTTGCAGAAAACTCAATCTGCCGTTTTTTGCGGTCAAAATAAATGTGCCGCAAATCGCGCGTGAAGCTTCGAAATCCATCGAGGAGGCGGCACGTACGATCAGATACGAGTATTTTGAAGAGCTGTGTGCCGAGCATTCGATTGACAAAATCGCCACCGCACATACCGCCTCCGACAATACCGAAACGGTTCTTTACAATATCGCGCGCGGCAGCGGAACTCAAGGAATATGCGGTATACCGCCCAAGCGCGGCAACATAATACGGCCGCTGATTCTCTGCACAAAAGAGCAGACCGAGGAATATTGTATTACAAAAGACACCGGATTTTGCACCGATTCGACCAACAGTTGCGATATTTACGACCGCAATAATATACGCCTGAATATTGTGCCGCATTTGAAGAAAAGAAATCCGTCGATTGACGCTTCGGTAGCTCGGCTTTCGTATATAGCCCGTTGCGACAGAATGCTTATAGCTTCGCTGGCTGACGAATTCCTCGAAAAATACGACGGCGACCTTAACCTTGAGGAAACCGCGCAGCTTTTCGAGGACGAAAGGATGCTTTCGTGTTCACATGAAATTTTATGCAGAAAAAGCGGTATAAATATTCCGTTCGATATATTTATGCAGTGTCGAAGCGTGATTATTTCACGAAAAACCGGCAAAACGGTCAAAATTTCAAACGATGTATATCTGTGCATCGAATATGACAAAATAAGATTTAAAAACGCCATTGAGCATGTAGAACGGTACAGTCGCCTGCTGGAGGTCGGAAATGCCGTAAAGCTCAACGAAAAAGTGACAATTTCCGTGATGACGGAAAAAAATTCTATTAGTTATAAAAATATTAACAATTTGACAAAGAAAGCGACTTTAAATTTTGATACAATATATGGAGATATTTTCGCACGTAAGAAAGAAGACGGTGATTCATATATCGCCGGCGGAATGACAAAAAGTGTGAAGAAGTTTTTTTCCGACAGCAAGATAAGCCGCGAAGACAGAGAATTTATACCGATTATCTGTGATCAACACGGCATTATCTGGGTTCCCGGTATGCGGGTGTGTGATCGTGTTGCCCCGCAAAAGGACGGAAATAATATAACAATTATTGTGGAGTTTGCCTGATGAATAATGACGTTGCAAAAATTCTGTTTACCGAAGAGCAAATAGATGGTATTGTGTCCGAGCTGGCTCAAAAAATATCGCGGGATTATCGCGGCAAAAGGCTTTGCCTGCTTTGTGTTCTCAAGGGTTCACTTGTATTTTGTGCCGATCTTATGCGAAAAATAGATATACCGCTTGAAATTATGTGTGTAAATGCGTCTTCCTATAAGAACTCAACCATCTCCAGCGGAAAAGTTGAAATCAATTCGCTTACAGAAGATGTGGCGGGTCGGGATGTGCTTATCGTTGAGGATATACTCGATACCGGAAATACGCTTTCAAATATGGTAAAATATATCAAAACGCTTAACCCCGCTTCTGTTGCAATATGCACAATGCTCGACAAGCCATCGCGCAGAAAGGCCGAAATCAAGGGTGACTACGTGGGCGCCGTTATTCCGGATGAATTCGCGGTCGGATACGGTCTTGACTACAATCAGCAATATCGACATCTCCCTTACATAGGTGTGCTAAAGCCCGAAATATACAACTAAGGAGAATTGCTTATCTATGAAAAATAATGGCAAAATCATTATATTCTATATCGTTACGATAGTTCTTATAATAATATCCGCGGCATGGCTTTTTTCGCAGGATACTACCGAGACTGTCGGCTACAGCGATATTGTGTCGGCGTTTAAGGACGACAGAGTTACCAAGTTTACCGTTACGAACGATAATACTCTCTATGCCGATATTGTTGACGAAAACGGCAAAAAAACGACAGTTGAGTATCGTCTCCGCGATTTATATCTGTTCGAAACTCATGTCGGCGAATATATACGTAAAAACTACGAAAGCGGCAATCTTATAAGCTACGACTACGAGGAGCCGCAGGTTATGGCATGGTGGATGAATTATCTGCCGTTTGTAATCGTAATTGTCCTTTTTATCGTGCTGTGGTTCTTTGTTATGAACCAGGCTTCGGGCGGAAAAGGCATGAAGGGCGGCGGTGTTGCCTCCTTTGCACGTGCACGAACCAAAATGGGCGCCGACGAAAAGAAAAAGGTACTGTTCAGCGATGTTGCGGGCGCCGATGAAGAAAAAGAAGAGCTCATGGAAATTGTCGAGTTCCTCAAAAATCCTCAACGCTTTACCGAGCTGGGTGCAAGAATTCCGCGCGGTGTATTGCTTATCGGCCCTCCCGGCACAGGTAAAACCTTGCTTGCCAAGGCAGTCGCGGGTGAAGCGGGCGTCCCGTTTTATTCGATTTCCGGTTCGGATTTTGTTGAAATGTACGTCGGCGTAGGTGCTTCGCGTGTACGTGATTTGTTTGAAACAGCCAAGAAAACCTCTCCCAGCATAATATTCATCGACGAAATTGACGCGGTCGGACGTCACAGAGGCGCAGGTCTCGGCGGCGGCCATGATGAAAGAGAACAAACCCTTAATCAGCTTTTGGTTGAAATGGACGGCTTTGGCAGTAACGACGGCGTAATTGTAATGGCGGCGACAAACCGCCCGGATATCCTTGACCCCGCACTGCTGCGTCCGGGACGCTTTGACCGTCAGGTAACCGTTAACTACCCCGATATAAAGGGCAGAGTTGAAATTCTTAAGGTTCACGCCAAGGGCAAGCCGTTCGAGCAGAGCGTTGATTTTGAGGTTATCGCCCGCACGACTGTCGGCTTTACCGGTGCAGATCTTGCAAATCTTCTCAACGAAGCGGCGCTTATAACCGCGCGTGCCGGCAAAAAGCTCATCGGCGTGCCGGAAATCGAAGATGCAATGCTCAAGGTAATGGTGGGTCCGAAAAAGAAATCAAAGGTTATTAACGAAAAAGAGAAAAAGCTGACCGCATATCATGAGGCCGGCCATGCGATTACCACGCATTTCTCCCCCACTCAGGATCCCGTTCACCAAATTTCCATTATCCCCAGCGGTCGTGCCGGCGGATATACGCTTTCGCTTCCCAAGGAGGATCGCTCATATACTTCAAAGTCCGAGATGCTTGAGGATATTGTCACCTTGCTCGGCGGTCGTGTCGCCGAAAAGCTGGTGCTTTCCGACATTTCCACCGGTGCCTCGAACGATATTGAAAGAGCTACCGAAATAGCGCGTAAAATGATTATGCGCTACGGTATGAGTGATGATTTGGGCCCGATTGTTTACGGAACAGGTCATGATGAGGTGTTCCTGGGCAAGGAATTCAGTTCGTCGCGCAATTATTCGGAAAAGATTGCCGCTCAAATCGACGACGAGGTAATGCACATTATCAAGAGCGCTTACGCAAAGGCAGAGGAGCTTCTCCAGGCGCATATGGATAAATTGCATTTTATCGCCGCATATCTTATCAAAAACGAGACTATGGATGCCGAGCAGTTTGAATGTGCAATGCAGCCCGATGCTACAGAGGAAAGCCTCGACAAAATCAAAAATCAGAAGCTTGAGCGCAGTAAAACCGAGAATGATCTGAAAAAGGAAGAGCTTGAGCGCCGCGAGGCACAGCAGGATACCGATAACGCTCAAACCGACGGCAACGAGCCAAACGATAATAAATAATAAAAAGCAGACACTCCCGAAAGTGTCTGCTTTTTTCATAAGAATTTTCTGTTTATTATTGCAAAAATAAAGGTTATGTGATATAATATATTTGATATCTTAATACTTATGCTTTTAGGAGTATTGCTATGGAAAAGAAATTTACTATGGTTATAGGCGGCGATTTTGTTCCCTCCGAAAGTAACGAGGCACGCCTTGTTGCCGGAGATCTTGAATCGACCTTCGGCGATGTCGCGGAGATTTTCAAAAAAGCCGATTTTTCATTTTTAAACGTTGAATGTGCGCTGACCAAGCGCGGTACAGCTATCGAAAAATGCGGTCCAAATCTCAGAGCCGATCCCGACTGTCTTCTCACATTGAAAAAGCTGGGTATCGGGCTTCTCGGCTTTGCGAACAATCACTCGCTCGACTGGGGCAAGGAGGGTATGCAAGACAGCATTGCCGCCGCTGAAAAATACGGTATTCCGTATGTCGGTTGCGGTATGAATATTCAAGAAGCGCGCCGTCCGTATTATATCGAAAAGAACGGCATAAGGGTTTGCTTTATAAATGTAGCCGAGAATGAATGCACAATAGCCTCCCTCACTCGCGCCGGTGCCAATCCTTTCGACCCATACGATACAATGGATGACATAAGAGCGGCCAAAAAGGACGGATATAAGGTTATTGTCGTGTACCACGGCGGCAAAGAAATGTACGATGTCACTTCCCCCAACACCCGTCGCAGATTGCGCAAAATGGTTGAATACGGCGCGGATTTTGTATTTGCTCAGCACACTCATTGCGTATGCTGTCATGAGGAATATATGGGCGGACAAATCTGCTACGGACAGGGAAACACGCTTTTCGAGCTGAATGATTTTATAAACCATCCGATGTGGAAATGCGGAATTCTTCCGGTTATTACTATAACCGAAACCAAAAACAAGGTTGAATACGTACCCTTTCTTGCAGAGAACGGCGGAATCAGGCTTGCAAAGGGCGAGGATGCTGCTAATATCCTGGTGCCGTTTGGTAATAGAAGCAAAATACTTTATGACGAAGAAGAATTCCAAAAGCGTTGGCTCGAGTTCATTTTGCCGGTCGGAAAAAGCTATCTCAGCTTTATTACCGATGTTGATGAAAACGGAAATACGCTCGACCCGCACAAAATGTCAAGCGTGGCAAATGAGGTCAGATGCGAAATACACAACGAAATGCTTCAAGCCTGCGCACATTATCACCTTGTTCAAAGCTTCGGCAAGCTCAAGGTTGACGGTCAAGAATGATGCAAAAAACACTTGTGTTGGCGGAAAAACCGTCGGTAGGAAAAGAAATCGCCCGTGTACTGGGCTGTAAGCATTCGGCCGGCGGGTATATGTCGGGCGAAAAATATATTGTCACCTGGGCAATGGGACACCTTGTCACACTGTGCGACCCGGAATATTACGGTAAACAGTATAAGGATTGGTCCATGGAAACGCTTCCGATTATGCCCGAAAAAATGGAGCTTTGCGTAATACCCGAAACGGCGAAGCAATTCGCAACGGTTAAAACACTACTGCACAATCCGGAGGTCTCTCAGCTTGTAATCGCTACGGATGCCGGACGCGAGGGCGAGCTGGTGGCAAGATGGATATTACAAAAGGCCGGATTTTCAAAGCCGATAAAGCGGCTTTGGATTTCTTCACAGACCGACAAGGCGATAAAGGACGGCTTTAACAACCTTAAAGACGCAAGCGAATATTATTCGCTGTATTTGTCCGCACGTTCGCGTGCACACGCTGACTGGCTGGTCGGCTTTAACGCAACTCGAGCACTGACATGTAAATACAACGCCCAGCTTTCCGCGGGACGTGTTCAGACACCGACGCTTGCGATAATTGTGGATCGTGAAAATGAAATTAAGAATTTTACGCCGAGGGATTATTACAACGTAGTTGCCGATTTCGGTAGCTTTAAAGCTACCTATATAGACGCTAAAAGAAGCTCGATGCTGTTTGATAGGCGGGTTGCCGACACCGTGTCGGTGCGAACGGTCGGTAAGAGCTTAAAGCTTGTCAAGCTTGAGTCGGATCTCAAGCATACTCCGCCGCCAATGCTGTATGACTTGACCGAGCTGCAGCGTGACGCAAACAAGCTGTACGGATATTCGCCCAAGCAAACGCTGGCTATAATGCAAAGGCTTTACGAAACACATAAAGCCCTCACCTACCCGCGCACGGATTCTCGCTATCTTACCGACGACATATTGCCCACAATCAAGGATCGCCTTAAAGCGGTCGCCATACCCGAATTTTCACAGTTCACCAGCGAAATAAGCCGCGAAGGTATGGCAATTTCGAAGCTGTGCTTCAATAACGCAAAGGTCAGCGACCATCACGCCATAATTCCCACCGAACAGCGTGTTATGCTTTCGTCATTAAGCAACGAGGAACGCAGAATTTATTCGTTGGTTGTAAAGCGCTTTTTGACTTGCTTTTATCCCAAATACCGTTATCGCAAAATAACGGCCGATTTTGCCAACCCTGACGGAGATAAATTCTATGCTACCGGTCGCGAAATAATTGATTTGGGCTGGAAAAAGGTGTATTCTTCCAATGACGATGCCGACGAGGACGAACAGCTTCTTCCGACGTTGGAGCAAGGCGATGTATTCAATGCGAAAAATGTTGAAGTTAAAGCGTTGAAAACGGGAGCTCCGTCGAGATATACCGAAGCAACATTGCTGTCCGCTATGGAAAATCCGTCGAAATTTATCGAGGATAAAAGCATGCGCGAATATATCGGTGCAGGCCTTGGAACACCAGCTACGCGCGCCGATATTATCGAAAAGCTGTACAGCGCTTTCTATATAGAGAAAAAAGGAAACACTATTTATCCAACTTCAAAGGGCATACAGCTTATAAATATTGTCCCGGGCGATTTGCGTCAGCCGCTTCTTACGGCTCAGTGGGAAATGAAGCTTGAGGCAATATACAAAGGCAAGCTGAAAAGCGAGATTTTTGTAAATGACATAAAGAATTATACAAAATCACTTGTAAAAAGCATAGCCGACAGCGAAAGTTCCTATAATCATGATAATATCACAAATCACGTTTGCCCCGAATGCGGCAAATTCATGTTGGCTG
>CAYWMF010000029.1:0-9036 GCA_964459175.1 uncultured Oscillospiraceae bacterium | reverse complement strand
ATTTCGAGAAGCGCCACCATTCAGACCATCGACGAAAACTCCGAAAACCAAAAGCTGGTTCTCAATCTGACCGGCAACGAGGGTCTGACCGCCGAGGAGCAGGACGCTCTGCACCAGGCTATCCGCGAGGCATACCCCGACAGCAATTTCGAAATTTCCGAAACAAATATTGTCGAGCCCTTCATCGGTGCACGCTTCCTGCGTAACGGTATCATCGCAATCGCCCTTGCCTCGATTCTGATCGTGCTTTACATCTGGTTCAGATTTAAGCAGATTTCCGGTCTTTCCGCCGGCGTTATGGCGGTTGTTGCATTGCTTCATGACTGTGCGCTGGTATTCTTCACCTTTGTTCTGTTCAGAATACCGCTGGGCGACATTTTCGTTGCGGTAATGCTTACCATAATCGGTTATTCCATCAACAACACCATTATCATTTACGACCGTATCCGTGAAAACAGCGGTATCGGCGCCAAAATGCCCATCGAGGATTTGATGGATTTGAGTATTACTCAGTCCATGTCCCGTTCGATCGGCACCGCATTCACCACCGTCAGCGCCATTATTATAGTTTACATCTTCGCGGCGCTCAACGGCATTCAGTCCATTGAGAACTTCGCGCTCCCGATGTCCGTCGGTATGCTGGCCGGCTTCTATTCCTCAAACTTCATCGCTTGCCCGCTGTGGGTAATATGGCAAAAGAGAAAGCACACTTCCAAATAATACAAAACTGCGGGATAGAACCTTTGGTTCTATCCCGCAAACTGTCGAAAAAGTAGTGATTGCGCGTGAAAAGATTTTTAAAAGCGCTAAGCAATATTAAATTTCTTGTTTCTTTAATTGTGCACAATGCGTCGAGTATTACGCACAATTACACGCTTTTTGTCGAAGCATCGCAAATTCAATTCAAAAGGAGAATAAATATATGAACATAGCCGATTATAAATACAAAACCGAGCTCCACGCTCACACAAAGCCCATGAGCCGCTGCTCTACCGTAACACCCGAGGAGCTCGTTGATCTTTATCACAGTGTCGGTGTTGACAGTTTGGTTATAACAAACCACTTTTTGCACGACTATTTTATTGATAACCCACCGAGGGACGAAGTCATTGCAGCATATATGAGCGATTTCAATCGTGCAAAGGTACATGCCGCAAAATTCGGCATGAACGCTGTTTTAGGCGCGGAATTTGCCTTTCCGGACAACTTGGACAACCACTATCTCGTGTACGGTCTTGACGAAAACGATATGGCGCGCGCGTTCGGACTTTTGGAGCAACCGTATTCCGAATTTTACGCCGCTTTCAAAAACGACAAAAACGTGATTATTCAAGCTCATCCGCACCGCCCCGGCGGCGAGCTTCAGCCGCTCGACACAATCGACGGCATAGAGCCGTTCAACCTTGTGTTAAACCACTATTGCCAGCCGACGCGCAGTCTCAGCGCAGTTCGCGGAAGTGATTTAATTATAATCGGCGGATCTGATTTTCACTATGATTGGCAGCTTGCAACCTGCCTTTTGCGCACAAAGACTCCCATCACCGATACATATATGCTCGCGGAGCTTCTCAAATCAAAGGATTATCTGCTGGACATTTGCGGCGCGGTAGTTTTTCCGTACGGCAATTAGCCTACAGATATGTATAATAGCACAGATATTCGAACCACACGTCGCATGCCTCGGTGGTGAGGTGTATACCGTCGCCGCAGTCGTATTTTGAATTGAGATTTCCATCGCCGTCCGAAAAAATTGCCGCCACGTCAAGCCAAATATATCCGTTGGCTTGTGCGTATTCAAACAGCGCGGCATTGAATTCGGCGGCGTTTTTGTTATTTACGTAGCTGCTTTGCGCCGATTTCCATTCAGTCACGGGAATTATGGACTGTATCACAATTAGCGCATCGGGATTAGCCTCCAGCGCGGCGGCGACAATGCTGTCGTAACGCTCGATAAACTCCTGCGCACCGCCTGCGCACAGCTCGTTGACGCCCAGCATTATATACACCTTGGAAAAATCCTTGTTTTGGCCTATCGCCTCGACGCCGGTCATATATTTACCGTCTACTTTGAACTTTTTATTATCAAGTATATCCTGCGTGGTGAAGCCGCGCCAAGCATAAGCGGTAGCCGTGGTCTTTTCGGCTATCTGCGAATACAAAAACAGCCCCTCCGTGCGTGAGTCGCCCACAAAAACCGCGTCATCGAAATAGCGCAGTGTCGGCTCATCCGAAACAACATGGCCGTTTTCGACCGAAGCCGCGTAATCGAGAATGCGCTCCTCGTCGTCACTTTCGGGCGAAGAGGCGGCGACAATGTCGTCAAGCTCGCTCAGCCTTTGCACCGCGGCATAATATTCCCGCGCGGCGTTCACGGCAAAAGCAATCGCGGCAATCAACAGCACCGACAGCACCGCCACAAGTATATATTTCAGCTTTTCGTTCGATTTCATAAAGCCCTCTCCTTTGTTCTTACTGATTTAGTATACCATAAATACGCGCTTTTGTCAACCTCGGACGGTTTTCGTGTCTTTTGGACGTAAAAAACCACAAAAATTCACACATTTGAGCAACAAATTGCTATTGACAGTTATATTTTTTCCTGTTATACTAAAGATACTACTTTAAGGGAGTGAAATCATGAAAAATATTCATTTATTATGCAATGCACACTTGGATCCGGTATGGCTTTGGCGCTGGCAGGAAGGCGCGGCGGCCGCTATCTCCACCTTTCGCTGTGCGGCGGATTTTTGCGACGAATTCGACGGCTTCGTGTTCAACCACAACGAATCGCTCTTATATAAGTGGGTCGAGGAATACGAACCACAGCTTTTTGAAAGAATCAAGGCGCATGTCAAAAGCGGTAAGTGGAAAATAATCGGTGGTTGGTACAATCAGCCCGACTGCAACCTCCCTTCCGGCGAGAGCTTTGCGCGGCAAATACTCTACGGCAAGAACTATTTTATTGAAAAATTCGGCATTGAGCCCACCACGGCGCTCAATTTTGACTCCTTCGGTCACAGCCGCGGTTTGGTTCAAATACTCAAGAAATCCGGCTATGACCACTATATCGTTTCACGCATTCTCAATCCCGGCGATTACAAATGGATAGGCTTTGACGGAAGTGAAATTCTTATTCACAAATCTTTCGAGGGCTACGGCACGAATTTGGGCGACGTCACGAAAAAGATCGACCGCTTTATCGAATCGCACAAAGGCGACCTACCCGACGACGCCATGATCCTGTGGGGCGTGGGCGACCACGGCGGCGGAGCGTCGCGCCAAGACCTAAAAGCCGTTTCGGAGCACGCCGCAAAATTAAGAAATGACGGCATAAATTTAATCCATTCCGACCCCGACACCTACTTTAAAACGGTGGATATAAACGCCCTTTCGACACTCGAAGAATCCGTCCGCCCCTTTTCGGTCGGCTGTTACACTTCGATGGTACGCATCAAAAAAACGCACAGACAGCTCGAAAACATGATTTACATGACGGAAAAAATGCTGGCGCACGCCAATCTTGTTTACGGCACGCCGTATGACAAGGCCGAAATCGAAAAGGCGCAGGAAGACCTCATGTTCTGCGAATTTCACGACATTTTGCCCGGCAGTATGATCGAACCGTCCGAAACCGACTCGCTCAACCGCATGGGACACGGCATTTACGCAATGGAAGCGCTTCAGGCAAAAGCGTTTTTCTCCCTAACCGGCGGTCAGCCTGCCGCCAAGGAGAACGAAATTCCGGTGCTGGTTTACAATCCGCACCCATATCCCGTTCGCGCGCAAATTTCCTGCGAATACCAGCTAAACGACCAAAACTGGCATGCCGACGAATTAACCGGCGCCACGGTTTACCAAAACGGCGTAAAGGTGCCGTCGCAGTTTGAAAAAGAGGCTTGCAGCCTGAACCTTGACTGGCGTAAAAACATCATTATCTATGCCGAGCTTGCGCCCATGACGATGAACCGCTTTGATTGTGTGCTTGAGGTGCACAAGGATCAAGTAAACTGGGATATAACAAAATTCGGAAAAAAATTCGATTTTGACAACGGCGAAATGCAAATTTCGTTCAATCCCGAAACCGGTCTTATAAACAGCTACACCGTCGGCGGAAAAAAACTGCTGAGCGAAAGCTCCGGCAAATTGCTTCTGATAAACGACAACGAGGATCCGTGGGGCATGACGGTTACCGGATTTAAAGAGGTTATCGACGAATTTAAGCTGCTTTCAATCGAAAAAGCCGCCGAGTTTATCGGCTATCCGGGCACACATGTTGAACCTTTTCACATCATTGAGGACGGCGACGTGCGCACGGTGGTCGAGGGCTTATACGGCTGTCGCAAATCCTTTGCGAGAATAAAATATTATATTCCCAAGCACGGAACCGCCGTCACATGCGATGTTGTTTTGCATATGTGTGAATCCGATAAAATGGTTAAGCTGTCGTTCAACACCATCTGCGGCAAATTTGTCGGTCAAACGGCGTTCGGCACCGAAGAGCTGCCCTGCGACGGCAATGCGGCAGTGTTCCAGAAATACTGCGCTGTGCAAAACGAAAATGCGGCATTCGTGATTTCCAACAACGGAAGCTACGCCGGCGACTACGAAAACGGCGTACTCAATCAGGTTTTGCTACGTACTCCGATTTATTCGGCACACCCGCTCGAGGGGCGTAAGATTGCGCCGGACGACCGCTACATGAAGCACATTGATATGGGCGTGCGTGAATTTTCATTCGAGTTTTACGGCGATAAGGATATTTCTGCGGCTGACGTCAATGCCGCCGTATTCAACGAAAGGCCTTTTGCGCTCTCGTTCTTCCCCTGCGGCGACGGTAAGCCCTGCGGAAGCTTTATCACGCTTGACAACAAGTCCATCACGCTTTCGGCTTTCAAAAAGGCATTTGACGGCAACGGCTACATTATCCGCCTGTACAATTCTGCCGCCGAAGCGCAAACTTCAAGCATCGAAATCCCCTGCATCGGTGTTAAAAAAGCGCTTACCTTCGGTAAATACGAGGTCAAAACCTTCCGCGTGAACACGCAAACCGGCGCTTTCGACGAAAGTGACATAATCGAAAGAAAAATATAGCCCGATTTTAGCACAAGCACAACAAACCAAAACATGCCGAAAGAATTTTCATTCTTTCGGCATGTTGTTTTTGTTATATTTATTTCAATTCGAAATCCTTGAGGCTTTCATCGGCCTGCGGAATTTCGTTGAGTATCGCGTGGTCGATAAACGACACTGCGCAAGCCTTGTTCGGAGAGTGAAGCTCCAGAACCTCGACAACGTTATTTTCGCGGAGCAACTCGCCCGGAACATACAGCGTCTGCTGAGGTCCCATTGTACTCCAATAGCGGCCGAGGCAAAAGCCGTTTATCCACACCAGACCCTTGTTCCAGCCGCGCATATCGACAAAAGTATCGACATCGGCGCGGGCGCTGAATTCGGCGCGGAGAAATTGCGGAAGCCCATCTTTAACCGGCGTGTTGCCGTAAATCACCTTTTCGGTTGACAACAGCGGCAGAGTTTCAATGGTGTAGCCCATATTGCAAGCGTAATTGTAAAGGAATGTGCCGTCGGGGTTTTCGATTTTGACGTGCACGCAGTCCAGTATTCCCTTGCGGTCGTAGATATTTCGACCGTAATTAATACGTCCGCAGTTTTCAACCAATATATCCAGCATTGCGCCTTCCTGCGGCACGGTAAAAATTATCGGTGCTTCGGGTTCCTCGTCGCGCATCACGGTACCGATATATTCGCCGTTGAAATAAATCGTAGCGCGGTCGGCAACACCGCTAACGAACAAATGGCGCGGGCGGGAGTCGGTATAATTTATGAAGCAAGAATATTTAATAAAGCCGCCGTTCTGGTCAAGATCCTCCATGCAGACGGTTCTGCCGCATTTTACGGTTTTTTCAGCCAATTTTGACGACTGCTCCAAAAGTGAAGCATACTGCGTCAGCTTAACATTCGGGATACTTTGCGCCGTGTAGGGCGGCTCGACATGCTCACGCGGCGCGCGGCCGAGATATTTATCCAAAACATCGCGCATAGCGAAATATTTTTCGCGCGGTCTGCCCTCCTCGCTTATCGGCGCGTCGTAGTCGTATGAGGTTTGAAGCGGAATATACTTATCCTCGGGCTTGAGCGCGCCGGCTGTATATTCGAAATTAGTGCCGCCGCAGAACATGTAGAAATTCACAACTATGCCCATATCAAGAGCCAGCTTGAAGAATTCGGCGTTTCTTTCGGCGCCGTTGTTGAGCTGGAAGGATTTACCCCAAAACTGTATTGCACCCGTCCATGCCTCACCGAACATTGCCGGCTTATTGGGCTGATACTTCAAAAGCTGCTTTGCCTCCTCGATGCCGCGCGGCGAAGCACCGCAATCGACACCGTTCCAGTATTCGGGCAAGGTACCGTTGTAATATTTGAAAGGATCCGAGCCGTTAGCCGAAATATACGGCACATCCAGCCCGCAATCCGAATAAATCTTGGCAAGCTCCCTCAAATACTGCTTATCGTTGCCGAACGAGCCGTATTCGTTTTCCAGTCCGACCAAAATAATCGGGCCGCCGTTGGTGTAAAGGTACGGGCGCACCTTTTCGGTGAGCACCTCAAAGTACTCGCGGCAGTGCTTAAGATAAGCCGCATCGGACGACCGCAGGCAAAGCTGTCTGTCCTTCAAAAGCCAGCCGGGCAAGCCGCCCATTTCCCATTCGGCGCACATGTAGGGCGACAGACGAAGTATAACCTTGAGCCCAACCTCGTCCGCCAGCGCAAGAAAGCGCGCTATATCGGCACGGCCGTCAAAGCAGAATTCGCCCTTGTGCGGCTCGTGAAGATTCCAAGCAACATAGGTTGTAACCGCGGTAAGCACAAAATCGCGCATAAGCTCCAAGCGGCGCTTCCAGCCGCCGGGCAATGTGCGAAAATAGTGAAAATCACCGCTGAGCAAGAAAAATTTTTCACCGTTCAGATAAACGCCGTCCGAACGTATTTCAACATTATTTTTCATATTTCTTCCTTTCTGTTAGGTTTGCGATATTAAAATTTTACAAACAGCTGCATACTGTGTTCATTTTAGCATATTCAGCTTTATTTTTCAAGACGAAATCGAGAATTCACAACATTTTTACAAACAACTTTCAACACGATTACATGCGGTTATTTTTTTTCAAAAGTCTTTTGCCGAAAAACATACATATTGAAGCGATTGTAACAAACTGTGTCAAAATTCCGGAATACGAGGAATAAACAATATTGTAAACCAACATACATACGGCGCTCGGAAGTTGAACCAGCTTGCCGAGATCGGTTCTGTTCACCCAAAAGACCCACGTAGAAACAACAGAGGCCGTCGCAGGGAAAATGCTGAAAATATTCTTCCAGGTGAGCGGTGCGCAGGCGGCAAAAAGTATCGAAAAGCCCACAGCTATCCAGGCACTGCTCGCCCATTTCTTTTCGCCCTTGAAATAGAACACTATTTCGCGAAAAACCGCTATGCCGGTGGTCAAAGCGGCGGTATAGCCGCCGATTAGCAGAAAATGCGTCACCCACAAAACGTCGTCCAACAGCTTAAGCAAAACCATTTTTCGGCGATCGGTAACCTGAAATATGAAAAACGACTCTATCATTGCAAGGGCGCCGATGCCCTGCCCTATCCAATACCACATATTAACCTCAGCAAACTATATAGTCGAGCGCCTTTACGGTTTTACCCTCGAAAACCTTGTCTTGTTCGGTGAAGTTGCCGACCAGGCGCGTTCCGTCGGCATAGGTTGCAACCTCAATGCCATCGCCGTTGATATCGTATCTGTCCATGTATACCTGCTGTAAGCGGCGCAGAGGCTTGTAATCCTCCAGCGCGGATTTGACAAGCCCAACGCTTCTTTGCATATCCGCATCATCGTCGCAGGTCAAATCAATCTCGCCCATCCAGTTTTTCTCGCCGCCGGTGCGGAACTTGGAATAGAAATACAGGCTCGGTTTTCCGCCGTACATAACAAGCATAAGTCTTTCAAGCGGCGTTTTTACGGGATAATTTATCGTGGGGCTGACGGGATTGTAAAGTATAATACCGTGATACACCACTTCCCACAGATGGATATACTCGCTTGCAATGGGGTTTGCCTTATGACCGAAGCCGTCACCGAACGAAACGTACAGACCGTAATCTATGTGGTTGAGAATGAAGTCCATACAGCCCTCGCTGGTGATTGAGCCGAAAAGCTCTCTTTGATAATCGGCATTTTCGCACATATATTCAAGACCGCGTTTGAAGGTCAGCGGATGCAGAGGGTTATGGCATATTCTCGGATAAACAATTGACATTACATCGGTGAAATGCGTTCCGTTTTCGCCCAAAGCGACCAGTGCGGGGTAGTCCCTTTTTGCGTGAGCGAATTGCTCCTTGGCGCAGACAAAATACGGCAGTCCGGCGCTGTAATCGCCGCAGCAAATGGGCGTACCGTCCTTTTGGTGCGCGATTTCATCCCACGAAAAGCAATCGGCAATTTCATAGGAGTCCTGGAGGTTGGTGTGAGTTGAAATTCTGTAGCCGAGCGATTTTACATATTCGATGGTTTTTACAAGCTCTTCTTCACCGCCCAGTCCCTCTTCAACCGGGAAAAGCTGGGGAAATCTGCCGTCATGACCGCGAATATTCCAGCCCACAAGCTGAAATTCCGCGCCCTCTATGCCCTGACGCCTGAACTCATCGGCCAGCTCACGAACACGCTTGAAGGTGCATGCCACATGCATGGGCGGTTCGGTTTCGACCGTTTGATGCTTGACGGGCGAGGGACTCGGCTTCCAGCCCTGACGTATGCGTATAAGCGGATATTTGCGGGCGTATTCGACCGCTTCGCGCTTGCATTTATCGGCAAGCGGCGTGATTTCGCCGCGCTCAAGGCGTATTTCGCGCTCGGTTCGCGCAATATCGTTGTAGTCGGCGTCGGCGGCAAGAAAAACAACTTCGATTTTAATATCCTCGGGCGCCGCATTGCTTTCGGGCGCTATATATTCGTT
>CAYWMF010000028.1:0-9101 GCA_964459175.1 uncultured Oscillospiraceae bacterium | reverse complement strand
GTATCACTTAATAAGAGGTATTGTCAACCCCGGTATAAATTCCGATATTACATATGCGTCTTCTGTTTTTGATATTATCGAACGTGACAGAAGAAAAATAATTCCCAAAATCACCGACGGCACACAGCCTGTAAACGAATTCGTTTATATCAAAGACGAAACGAAAAAAATGGCCGTTTATACGATGGGCTTATACGAATATAAGCACACAAACGACGGAAAAATCGCATTATCGCTACTGCGCTCGACCGGCAGAATCAATTTTACTCATTTTGCCGACAGCGGCAGCTGGGATGCTTCGGAAAATGTTATGTTCGGAAAAACAAGGTTGAATTTTGCAATAATGCCTTATAACGGCAGTGACGAAATTGTCCCGGCATATGCAAAAAGCGTAACGGTAAAACCTGTTTATTACTGTGACAGCACAAACAGAAAGCTGTTTTTGGCAGGCGAAACGATGATTCCGGGCGCGGCGCCGATTGATATTTATGAGAAAAAGGATAAATACGACGAGCTGAATTTACCTCATACAATGAAATTGCTTGATATGAACAGTTCGCTGTATGTCTCCGCCTTCAAAAAAGCGGAAGCAGACGAAGATTTGATTTTACGTATATACAACCCGTGGGAGAATAAGCAAAAACAAGTTTTTGACGGATTGAAGATTGCAAAAACAAATCTTTTGGAGGAAAAGACTGAGGATTATTCGGAATTTATCGAGAAAAAGGAAATAGCCACATTTAAAATAAAGTGTTCGAACAAAATATAACCACTCTCAAAAAAGCGTAACCGTGAAATTCGGTCGCATCGAACCTCAAGAAATTCTGTCAGTGTGTCGATAGCTTATCGGCACACTGCTTTTTTATGTGAAATATTATGCGCAATTTAATTGTCGAATTCTTTTTTTCGTTTCAAACGGCAACAGCATTTTCCAATTGCAAGCCCGCCGCTGACAAAATCCCAATAAAAACCGTACAAACACAGATTTTTTGACTTTTTTGTGTAAAAACGGAGGATTTTTTCAAATTCACTATTGATTTAATTGCAAAATTGTAGTATAATAAAATGTATATTTAATCTTCAAAGCAAAAGGGGATATATCATGTGCGAATGTAATTGCAAAAAAAGCGATCTGTCGCTTATGGACGATGTCCTTAAAAAGTACAAGGACGTCAACGGAAGTTTGATAACAATACTTCAAAAGGTTCAGGATATTTACGGCTATCTGCCGACGGACGTAATTTATCACATTGCCGAGCAAACCGGCAGTACGCCCGCCAAGGTTATGGGTGTTGCCACATTTTACACTCAGTTCCGTCTCAAGCCGGTCGGCAAATACCTTATAATGCTGTGTCAGGGCACCGCCTGCCACGTAAACGGCTCCGAACGCATCGAGGCCGCTATTTGCGAAGAGCTCGGAATTCACGACGGAGAAACCACCGAGGATGGTCTTTTCACACTCAAAAACGTCGCCTGCCTGGGCTGCTGCAGTCTGTCGCCGGTTATGATGATAAACGGCGAAACCTACGGCTCGCTCACGCCGGACAAAACAATAACCATACTCCGCGGATTGCGTGAAAATGCCGGAAAGGAGACAGCAAAATGAAAAAAATCATAGTCGGTCAAGGAAGCTGCGGTATCGCCGCCGGCGCCGGCAAGGTTTACGATGCCTTGAAGCCGCTGGTTAACCCCGACAAATTTACTCTCGGCATTACCGGTTGTATCGGTATGTGCTATCTTGAGCCAATCGTGGACATTTACGAGGGCGACGCCCTTGAAATGCGCCTGGTTCGCGTAACCGAAAAGGACGCCGAAAAAATCGTCGGCGCAGTATGTGAAAACAATATTTCCGCGCTGAACGAGCTGGCAATCAAGGACGAAGATAAGTCTTTTCTTGAAAAGCAAACACGTATTGCTCTGCGCCATTGCGGTGTTATTGACCCCACGGATATCGAGCAGTACATAAAAGCGGACGCCTATGCCGCGCTCAAAAAAGTGCTCACCGAAATGACCCCCGAAGAGGTTATCGAGGAAATCAAAGTTTCCGGTCTCGCCGGACGCGGCGGTGCGGGCTTCCCAACATGGTTCAAATGGAACGCCGCAAGAGCCTCGAAGCAAACTCCCAAGTATCTTATCTGTAACGCCGACGAGGGCGACCCCGGCGCGTTCATGGATCGTGCGGTAATCGAAAGCGACCCGCATAATCTTATTGAAGGCATGATGATCGCGGCCTACGCCATAGGCGCCGCCGAAGCCGTCGTATATGTTCGTGCCGAATATCCTTTGGCAATAATCCGCCTTGAAAATGCCATTGAGCAGGCGCGAGCCAAGGGTATGCTGGGCAAAAATATTTTCGGCACGGATTTTTCCTGCGATATGCGCATAAAGGCGGGTGCCGGTGCGTTTGTCTGCGGCGAGGAAACCGCGCTTATCGAGTCACTTGAGGGCAAGCGCGGAATGCCGCGTCTTAAGCCTCCGTTCCCGGCGCAGTGCGGCTATAACAACCTGCCGTCAAATATCAATAATGTAGAAACCTTTGCAAATGTCGCCTGGATTTTGCTCAACGGCGGCGCCAAGTTCTCGGCTATGGGAACCGAAAACAGCAAGGGTACCAAGGTTTTTGCGCTCACCGGCAAAATCAAACGCGGCGGCCTTGTCGAGGTTCCGATGGGCATGACGCTCAACGATATAATTTTCGATATCGGCGGCGGCATCAAAAACGGCAAAAAATGCAAGGCTGTTCAGATGGGCGGTCCCTCCGGCGGCTGTATACCGGTAGATAAATTCGACACAATTATAGATTATAAAGCGCTTGGCGCCACCGGTGCCATCATGGGCTCGGGCGGTATGGTTGTAATGGACGAAACAACCTGTATGGTCGGAATGGCAAAGTTTTTCCTTGACTTCACCGCCAAGGAATCCTGCGGCAAATGCGTTCACTGCCGTATAGGCACAAAGCGTATGCTTGAAATACTCACACGAATTGTTGACGGCAACGGCAAAGAGGGCGATATTGAATTGCTCGAGGAGCTGTGCCGCGGCATCAAGGACGGTGCGCTGTGCGGTCTGGGTCAAACCGCGCCCAACCCGGTTCTCACCACCATCAGATATTTCAGAAACGAATACGAAGCACACATAAATGATAAAAAATGTCCCGCAAAGGAATGCACCGCATTGCTTTCCTACAGCATTGCACCCGACAAATGCCGCGGTTGTACATTGTGCTCCAAGAAATGCCCCGTTTCCGCCATCAGCGGTGAAAAAGGCAAGACCTTTACAATTGATCAAACCAAGTGCATAAAATGCGGACAATGTATCACGCTGTGCAAATTCGGCGCGATTTCGGCAAACTGAGGAGGATTTGAAATGAGCGTTATAAACATTACAATAGACGGCAAAAAGGTTTCCGGCAATGCCGGCGATACAATACTTAAAATTGCCACTGCCAACGGCATAGAAATTCCCACTCTTTGCTTTGCCGAAAATGTCAAGCTGTACGGCGCCTGCGGCGTGTGCGTGGTTGAAGCCGAAGGTATGCCCAAGCTTATGCGTGCCTGCGCGACAACCGCCTCCGACGGAATGGTAATACATACCGACACGCCTCGAGTAAAGCAATCCCGCAAAATCGCATTTGAGCTTTTGATGTCCGACCATGAGGGCGACTGTCAAGGCCCCTGCAAGCTCAATTGCCCCGCCGGCACCTCGTGCCAGGAATATGTAAAACAAATCGCGCTGGGCAACGAAAAGGAAGCCGTAAAGATTATTAAAGATAAGCTTCCTCTCCCCTCCTCTATCGGCAGAATCTGCCCGCATCCCTGCGAAAAGGCCTGCCGCCGCAGAATGGTTGAGGAGCCGATTTCCATTGCACATTTGAAATATTATGCCTCCGACCTTGATTTGTTTTCAAGCGACAAATACATGCCCGAGCTTTCGCCCGACACCGGCAAGAAGGTTGCGATTATCGGCGGCGGTCCCGGCGGTCTTACCGCGGCTTACTTCCTGCGCAAGCACGGACACGAGGTCACGATTTACGACGCTATGCCCAAGATGGGCGGTATGCTGAGATACGGCATACCGGAATACCGTCTGCCAAAGGCTATTCTTGACAAGGAAATCGAAAGCATTGCCGAAATGAATGTAAAAATGGTAAACAACACTAAAATCGGCAAGGACATTACATTAGATGAATTAAAGTCGAAATTTGACGCTGTACTCATCGCCATCGGCGCATGGAAATCCACAAAAATCGGCTGTACCGGCGAGGACACCGACGGAGTGTTCGGCGGTATAGATTTTCTGCGTGAGGTTGCGCTCGGCAACAAACCGGCTATCGGCAAAAATGTCGTGGTTGTCGGCGGTGGCAATACTGCTATGGACGCCTGCCGCACCGCCGTTCGCCTGGGTGCCGAAAATGTATATGTAGTTTACAGAAGAACCCGCGCCGAAATGCCGGCTGAGGATATAGAATACACCGAGGCATGCGAAGAGGGCGTACAGTTCAAGTTCCTGCGCAATCCCGATGAAATCATCAGCGAAAACGGCAAGGTTAAAGCCGTCAAGCTTCAGGTTATGGAGCTGGGCGCGCCCGATGCCGGTGGCAGAAGAAGCCCGGTTGCCGTAGAGGGTCAATTCGAAACCATCGAGGTTGACAGCGTGATTTCCGCTATCGGTCAAAAGGTCGATGCCAAGGGCTTTGAGGGCATCGAGCTCAACAGCCGCGGAATAATTGCCGCAGACGAGGCAAGCTTCCGCACCTCGGTTGACGGTGTGTTTGCCGTAGGCGACGCAACCAACCGCGGAGCAAGCATCGCAATAGCCGCTATCGGCGAAGCTAACAAGGCTGCCGAGGTTATCGACAGCTATCTCGCCGGAGATACAGTTCCTTATGTTGCGCCTTATGTTTCGAAAACCGATCCCACCCCCGACAAATTCGCCGATCGCGAAAAACAGCCGCGCGTAAAAATGCCGACGCGCCCCGCGGAGGAAAGAAAGCACGATTTCAAGGAAGTAAATCTCGGTCTTTCGCGTGAAGAGGCCATGAAAGAGGCCAAACGTTGCTTGGAATGCGGCTGCCACGATTACGCCGATTGTAAGCTCATCAAATATGCCAACATGGTTGAGGGGCTGGATCCTGCCCGCCTTTGCGGAGCGATACACAACAGCTTCAAGGAAGAAAAGCTGGTTGTAATCGAGCGCAACCAAGGCAAATGTATTCTGTGCGGCCTGTGCGTAAGAGTATGCGACGAGGTTGAGGGAAAAGGCATTCTCGGACTTGTGGATCGCGGCTTTAAAACCGTTATCAAGCCGGAATTCAACAAGCCGGAAACTATCGCCGACTGCATAAACTGCAAAAAATGTGCTACCATGTGCCCCACCGGAGCATTAAAGATACTCAAATAATTATTATAGCCTCGTTTGATGTCATGCAAACGAGGCTATATTTTGTTTTCTCAAATCAAATGTAAATTTTTTCAAAAATATTTCAAAATACTATTGACAAAATTCCAAACATATTGTATAATAAAGCGTATTGCGGATATATCTTTCCGTATTCCTTGCCTTTTGCGACAGCTTAAGGCCTTTAGTCTATAAGGAGGTGTAAAGAAGTGGAAAAGATTACTTCTAAGTACGAGACCATTTTCGTTGTCAGCGCAGAGCTTGAAGAAGAAGCGGCAACTGCCTTGATTAACAAATTCAAGGACATGATCAGCGCTAACGGAACGGTTGAAAAGGTAGAAGATTGGGGCAAGAGAAAGCTCGCATACCCCATCGACGATGTAACCGACGGCTACTATACCTTAGTAAACTATACCGCAGCTCATGATTTTCCCGCCGAGCTCGAAAGAGTCTTCAACATTACTGATGGCATTCTTCGTTCTCTTACCGTTAAAGTCGAAGAATAAGGAGGTAAAAATCAATGGCAGCATTCAATAAGGTTATCTTAATCGGAAATCTTGTTGCCGACCCGGAACTCAAGCAAACTCAATCGGGTAAAGCCGTTACCTCTTTCTCGATTGCCGTCAGTCGCAGAATGAACCGCAATGAAACCGACTTTTTCAACATTGTATGTTGGAATTCGACTGCGGAATTCGTGACAAAGTATTTTTCGAAGGGCAAAAGCATTCTTGTATGCGGTTCTCTCCAGAACAGAAACTGGGTGGATCAGCAGGGTCAAAAGCATTACATCACCGAGGTTGTGGCAGATGAGGTTTCCTTTGTGGAACGTAAGTCCGAAAGCGCCTCCGGTGCATCCGCACCTATGATGAGCGCTGAACCTGCGCCGTACAGCAACGCCGCGAAAGATACCGATTTTGAAGAAATGGCTACCGATGAGGATTTGCCGTTCTGAAACGAAAATTTTTAAAGGAGGTTTTTCGTCATGGATAAGGATATGCAGAAAAATTTTAAGAACACCAAGAAAAGAAAGAAATTCTGTGCGTTCTGTGCAGATAAAATCGAGCATATAGACTACAAAGACGTTCCCCGTCTTCGCAAGTTTGTTTCGGAGCGTTCTAAAATTCTTCCCCGCAGAATCACCGGTACTTGCGCTAAGCATCAGAGACAGCTCACAACAGCTATCAAGCGCGCTCGTCACATCGCTATTCTCCCCTATATCAGCGATTAAGCGGATATAGTTCAGCGATTGAACCGGATTAAAATATAAGGAGGAATTTAATTGCTCACAACAATTCTTTGTATACTTTTGTTGATCATGGCAGTTTTCCTTACCGTTGCGGTACTTATGCAGCACGGTAAAAATCATAATCTTTCGGGAACCATCGCCGGCGGTGCCGAAACCTTTTTCGGCAAGACCAAGGGTCGCTCCGTTGATGCAATGCTTTCCAAGATCACAACAATTGTAGCTATAATTTTTGTTATAATCGTTATAATTGTTTACATCATTCAACCCAATGATTACAATTATGAGGATTATATCGTTGATGACAGCACCGTTATCGGTGAAAATGACATCATAGATGATAACAATCTTCCCGCAGAGGGCGATACTGTTGCAAACGACGACGCTACCGTAGGTGATGATACCACCACAGGTGACGATACTGTCGATAACGGTGATGCTGCCGCAGACGACAATGCTGTTGCAGATGACACCACCACAACCGACGATAACACCGCAGCGGTTCCCGAAATCAGCAATGATGAAGCCGATGCCGTAAATCCCGACAACGCAAATGTCGACGACAACCAGAATGTTGAAGCCGATCCTGACGTTGATCTTGCGGATAATCAATCCGCCGAGTAATCGGTTGACGACATTGAGTCTGAGAAATAACAAATAAGCATAAAAAAGCATTCGTACATTTCGTGCGAATGCTTTTTGTTATATTCTGTTCGTCGCGCTATTGCAATTTTCCCCACAGCATAAGGGTTTGGTTGGCAACGGTTATACCGTCACCCTCAAAATTATCATCCATCAAAGCTTTCAATGACCTCACATAGCCGTCATATTCCGCAGTCCCCTTTTCGGGCGCATAGGACGACGACAAACTGCGCGAAACGAAAGCGGCCTTTGAATAACAAAGTGGAAAATCAAAGCGTTCAACCGCAAAATTGCCGTTAAAACCCTTAATCAGCTCCATAGTTTCCAAAGCGCTGTGCGCCAGCGAGCTAAAGGAATGACAATATTTTTCGCATAATTCGTGCTGGCGCTGCGTGAAATCGTCATATATTCGTTCGTTCACGATAATGCCAACAATTCCGTCGGGCTTTAATATCCTTTTGCATTCGCGATAAAAGCCGCGCACATCGAACCAATGGAAAGCCGACGCGGCGGTTATCAGTGAAATACTGTGCTCCGTCAAGCCTGTATTTTCGGCTGAAGCGGCCACAGAATGAAAATACGGACTGCCCGAAAATCTTTTTTCTGCCTCGCTCCGCATAGCGTCGTTCGGCTCGACGCAGTAAACATCATAGCCGCGCTTGATAAATTCCTTTGCAAAAATACCGGTGCCTGAACCGATATCCGCATTTTTCCCGTCTTTGCTGACAAGCTCGGAAAAGATTTTTTCAATCGCGCGCGGGGCATATGACGGTCTGCCCGCCGCATACTCCGCCGCCTTTGTGGTAAAAAGTTTTTCGTTTGCCATAGCAATTCACCTTATTTTTTTCGAATTTACCGCATTATCACAAGCGCGTTCGTTTAAAACAGCTTGTCCATTGTGGTGACAATTCCCTTTAAATGCTCACATTCACCGTACGACAGCAAGGTCCATTTTCCGTTTTCATACACTGCCCTTGTAATCGAAGCGTTTGGAACATAATCGCTGCCATTCATACTTTCAAGCGGCAAATCCAAAAACGACGGCTTTAACGTCCAAATCGGCGTTGCATGAGTTGCTATAACAACGCTTTTGCCATCGTTTTTCAGCGCAATCTCAGTCACCGCGTCGAAAATACGCTTTTGCAGCGCGCGCACACTCTAGCCGTCGGTACAGCATGAGTTGGCTTTATCGTTGCGCCACACGCCGTATTCCGTCGGATATTGCTCCAACAGCTCTGAAATTTTGCGATTTTCCCACTTGCCGGCATATATTTCGCGCAAATTAACGTCGCCGCTCACCGTCAAGTCCTTAGCCTCGGCGGTGGGCTTAACGGTATTGACAGCGCGCCGCAAATCGCTGGAATAAACAGCGTCAACCGCTTTATCCTCGAAATAACGCGCCACACACTGCGCCTGCTCATCACCGACATCGGTCAATTCGCCGTCGTAATGGCCGTAAAAAACACGCTCAAGATTGCCCACGCTGTGCCCATGGCGTACTATATAAAGCGTCGTCATCGTATCTGTCCGTTGCCCGCAATGATATATTTAACTGTAGTCAGCTCTTTGAGCGCCATAGGTCCGCGAGCATGAAGCTTTTGGGTGGAAATTCCGATTTCCGCGCCAAAGCCAAATTCTTCGCCGTCGGTAAAGCGCGTGCTGGCGTTGGTATACACCGCCGCCGCATCGATTTCAGCTGAAAATTTAGCCGAATTCTCAAGGCTTTTCGTCACTATCGCCTCACTGTGGCCGGTGTTATGCGCGTTTATGTGCGCAATTGCCTCGTCGATATTTGCCACGGTCTTCACGGAAATTATAT
>CAYWMF010000027.1:0-9114 GCA_964459175.1 uncultured Oscillospiraceae bacterium | reverse complement strand
GTGATATAAACGTCGGTGGTGGTGGATGCTACTTTGAACAAGCCAAACTCGTTTCCGCAGGATCCGCCGCTTGCAAACCAATCGTTTGCGGCGTCGAGATCTTTAACAAAATCCCAGTAAACAGGATCTGCAGTAGGTGCTTCGGCAGTTGTTGTGCTTTCTACTGCTTCAACTTCTTTTTTCAAGAATGCTTCAGCCTCCTCATAGGTTTTGAAAAAGCCGATACGATTGATGGTAATAACCGCGTCGAGCTCGGTTTTGGCGTTATCGTTGATGGGGTCGATACGGAAGGTGTTGACATTGCCGCTCCAACGACCGTGGTTGTTCTTGGAAAGATCGACTATGTAGTCGCACATGGTACCATCCTGCGCTACAATCTCATACGAAGTGAATTCGTCGCCGTGCGGACCGGGGAACTTGTCGGTTCCGTAGAAGAATCCGCCGATGGGGGCGGTGGTTTTGGATGCCATTTTCATGGCTACAAAGGGATAATCCTCTGCTTTGAACTGCTCGTCGGCGGCCAGCTTGATTGTAACCGTCGGGTCGGGCGATGTCGGCGAGATGGTGAATTCCGTGGTTGAAAGAACAGATTGTACGCTGTTACGGATACCGGCGACAAAGCGTTCAACCGTAGTACTGTCGTTCAAATAGAATTCGGGCGCCGCGCTTGCCGTGATAGCCAATGACAGCATAACAGCAAGCAGAATAAGGGTTAATGCTTTTTTCATAAGACTCTCCTTTTTTAGTGTTTTTTTGTTAACATATTTGTTGGTATTTTGTCAACATAGTTATTATATCACGTTTTAAGAAAAGTGTCAATATAAACGGCAAAATTGCATATGCCAGTATTTTTGACATGCTTTTGTGCAACATGCACAAAGTAAGACTTAAGAAGAGAGCATTTTAAATAAAAAGCAAAAACGCGGCGTTGCGTCAGTCTTCGGCTGAAAAATGCGCAACTCGCAACTGACTAAATAACTAAAGGCGCAATCCTCGGTGCGCCTTTCAAACTGTCGAGAAAGTCGTGCTAACGCGTGAAAAATTTTTCCTAAGTTCAATTTAAGATTGTTTTTATTTTATAATATTGTGCGCATTACATCGAATAATGCGCACAATTACACGCTTTTTGCCTTTGCAAGCCCTATCGTACCATTGTACGCCGACAGGCTTGCAAAGGCAAAATATCCCTGACTTTTCGAAAATCCGGCAGTGTGTCGATATTTTATCGACACACTAAAGGCGCACCGTTCGGTGCGCCTTTAGTGTGCTTAAGTATTAATCTACCGTGATGAATGCGCCTTCGCCGTTGTTGAGGCTAATGGTGTAATAGCCGTCGGCGTCGGGGGTCAGAACGGTGGGAGTTCCGCCAAAGTAGGAGGTAACGGTGGTTCCGTTGATTCTCAGCTTAGCTTCGGCACTCTTACTGCTTCTGGGGTTGTACATGTTGACGATCGTGAATGCCTTGCCGTTGCCCTCGATCTTGTCGAAGCATCCGAACAGCAGTGGATCTTCACTCTTGATTTCGGCGATGGTGTCGAAATCCTTGTACTGGTTGGTCATGTTCATGTAAGCGTAAGCCTGGTGATAGTTGAAGTTGAATGCGCCCAGGTTCTTATACTGAACGTAAACGTCACTGATGGCGCGGAGCTCCAGCATAACCGGCTTAACTGCGTCGTAGTTTGCAGTGGTTTCGCCCTTGTCCATTGCCCAGGGCTCCCAAATCCAGTACAGGTAGCCCTTGCAACCGAAGGAGAGCAGGGAATAAATCTGCCACGAGAATTCTTTGGTGGGAATATCTGTGCTGTACGAACCGTGATAGTAGCACCAGAAGGTTTTGCCGCTTTCACGTGCAACGGTTGCGATAATATTGATAGACTCAATATATTTGCTGTAAATGGTGTTATTCATGGGATAAATATCGGTGCAAATGTAATCTACGTCGAATTTATCCACAAATGCCTGGCAGTATTTTTTGTAAAGGTCGGGGTCGCTGTCGTAGTAAGCGATTTGAGCGGCATTTGCGCCGTATTTGAGCTGAGCCGCGTTGGCGTACATCGGAAGCAGGTTAGTATAAGGAAGCTTTTCGCCGTTGGTTGCTTGTGTGTAGTTTTTGGACTGTGCGGCCAGCTTGTCGTATGCGTCGCTGCCGGGCTCGTCGGTAAGAACCGAACCGGTGAACGCGGGGTGGTCGTAGTATTCGGCCATTACGCCGAGAGGATCGGAGGATTCAACCGCGCCGTCACGCAGGTAAACCTCAATGCCGTATTTTGCGGCATAGTCGAGAACGTCTTTTGAGTTCTGCGGAGCTGCCAACGATCCAAATGCCAAGAACCAGTCGAAGCCGCCTTCGTAGTAGGTCTTCATGTATTCATCGTTGAAATATGCGTAGCTGAAGTTAGCCCAGGTACCTATACGGATTCTGTCGCGCTTGAAGTAATCGTTGTCGTATTGAGAATACTGATATGTGCCGAGAACAGACTTGATAACGCGCTGCATAACAGCCGAAACCTCGGCACGGGTGGAGCTTCCGTCGGGATCGAACTTGTTGCCGCCGATACCGTTGATAATGCCGCAGCTTTGAATGTACTTGATAGCTTCGGCCTGTTCTGCGGAGCAGGAGGCAAGGTCGGTAAAGTTGATTTCAAATGCGACGTTTTTGAAAGAGTAGTTAAACGCTTTAATATAATTGTAGATAACCAGCGCCATATCCTTGCGGAAAATGGGTTCTTCCGGTGCGAAAGCGGTGTCGCTTATCGGTGCCATAAGAGCGTTCTCTTTAGCCCAAGAAATGTAGGGTGCGTAGTATTCTGCACTGTTTACATCGGAATATCCGGTGTCTGTGCCGTAGTTAGCGGTGTCAACACCGTGCATTCTGCCAAGAACCGTGATGAACATTCCGCGGGTCATGGTCATATCGGGCGAAAATTCGGTTTCACTGGTGCCGCCGAACAGCTTTCTGTCGGAAACATAGTTGATATAATCACTGCCCCAGTGTCCGTTAATATCACTGTAATCCTTGTGGTTGGTTACCAGCTTGTAGGTGCCGGGTTTGCGGGCAACGTAGTTTACAAATCCGAGCGAGGAAATGTCGCTCAGCGCTACGATGCTTTCGTTGCCGCTATTGTCGGTGTAGGAAACAACGTAAGGCTTGTCGACGTGCTCGGCTTTGAGCGGATTTTGGAGTATGTACTCGTTTTCATCATAGTCCGCGCTTAGGGTGTTTGCGGGAATGTGGGTTCTGTACATGGTATCGCTGATGGTTGTTTCTGTGGAATAGTCAAAATCTTTGTTCGAAGCTTTAAGGAATTCCAGCGCCTCGGTGTAGGTGGAGAAGAAGCCCATCTTCGCAATGTATATGACAGAATCAACCTTTGAGGGGTTGCTTACGTCAAGGCGGAAGCTGTCGATAGTGCCCTTCCAGTTCTGGTGAGAAGCGGTGGAAATGTCGTAAATAACATTGCGCCATGTGCCGTCGCCGGTGATGCTGAAGGGGGTAAAGGTGGCGTCGGTGATTTTGGTATGATTTTGATTGGTAAAGAAGAAGCCTGCGGTTCCGGTGGTGTTTTTGGCATTATAGCGATAAGCGAAATACTTTAAGTTGTCGGCGTCGATTTTTTCGTCGTTGCCAAGCTCTTTGTCAATGTGAACGTCGGTGGTGGTGGATTCAACCTTAAAAAAGCCGAATTCCTTTGCGCCTAAGCCGCCGCTTGTGAACCATGTATCAATCAAATCGGGGTTTTCTACGAAGTCCCACTTTACCGGCTCTGCGGTGGGAGTTTCGGTTATTTTGTTGGATGCCGCGTCCTTTTTCAAGAAAGCCTCGGCGTCTTCTCTTGTGGCGAAAAATCCGATACGCTCGATGGTAATTACCGCTTCGAGATCAGGTTCGGTGCTGCCGGAGCCGTTGCCGGACGGGTTGATGGGGTCAACACGGAATTTGTTGACGGTGCCCTTCCAGCGGCCGTGCTTGAAAGAGGTCATATCGACTATATAGTCGGTCATGGTGCCGTCATTCACAATATCAAACTGCGAATAATCGTCGCCCTGCGGGCCGGGGAACTGGCTGGTTCCGAAGAAAAAGCCGCCGGTGGTGAGTGCGGACTTAACGCTCATTTTGAGCGCAACAAACGGAAAGTCCTCTGCCTTGAATTGCTCTTTTTCGGAAAGAGAAATGTTCACGATAGGGTCGTTCGAGGTCGGCGAGAAGGTGAACTCCTCTGTCGAATCGGTGGCGGTGATGTTGCTCGAGAGGTTTGCAAAACGGTTGATTGTAATCGGGCCATTGAGATAAAACTCAGGTGCCGCGCTTACGGAAAGCAATGCGGTCAGTGCCAGAACGAGTAAAATGACAGATAGTGTTTTTTTCATTTTTTTCTCCTTTTTTGTTATTTTATGTCTGTCCTCACATTATTATATCATATAAGCGGATATTTGTCAACTGTAAAAAACATATTTCTGCAAAATAAAATTTGGCAGTTTCCCCTAAAGCTGCCTCGGCTTTGCAAATTATTTTTTATATATTTCTTTATTTTATCAAAAAACTATTGACTAACGCGAATTTTTGGAGTAAAATATTAGGTAACACAACATCAAAGGAAGGCACATTAATGCGTAGATATCTTTATTCGGATGACATTTCCAAGCTTGACATACTTAAATACGATGTACTTGTCATAGGAAGCGGCATTGCGGGTCTGTATTCCGCATTGCACATAGACGAGACAAAGACTGTCGGACTTATCACAAAAGTAAGCATCGACGAAAGCAATTCATGGCTTGCGCAGGGCGGAATTGCGGCGGTTATGTCCAAGGACGATAAACCGGAATTACATATTGCCGACACCCTCAAGGCCGGTGCCGGTCTTTGCAACGAGGCGGCGGTAAAGGTTCTTGTGGACGAGGGCCCGGAAAACATTCGCGCCTTGGTTGAAATGAATGTACCCTTTGACCTTGACAGTGAGGGCGAGCTTGCCATAACGCGCGAGGGCGGCCACAGAATGCGCCGCATAGTTCATTGCGGCGGCGACGCTACCGGCCGCGAAACTACAAAGCGCCTCGGTGAGATTGTTATGCTGCGTAAAAATATTCAACCGTATTTTCATACCATTCTTGTGGATATACTCACCGACGATGACGGCGTGTGGGGCGCTATATGCTATAATATCGCTCAGCAAAAGTACATGCTGTGCCTGTCGCGCAATATTATTCTTGCCACCGGCGGCATAGGCCAGATTTTCAACTATACCACTAACCCCGTCGGCGCAGTCGGCGACGGCATTGCATGTGCGCTTCGCGCCGGTGCAAAGGTTACAAATATGGAAATGATACAGTTCCATCCGACAACCCTTATTCCTTATGAGGATTCACCGCGTCTGTTCTTGATTTCGGAAGCTGTCAGAGGAGAGGGCGGTATTTTGCGTAACCGAAAGGGCGAGCAGTTTATGAAAGGTCGCCACGAGATGGCCGAGCTGGCGCCGCGCGATATAGTTACACGCGGAATACTTTCCGAGCTTCGCCAAAGCGGAGATTCAAATGTGTTCCTTGATGTAAGCAGTATGAGCGAGGAATTTTTCTCTCACCGTTTCCCGACAATTTACGCGGAATGCATTAAGCACGGCATCAAGCTTACCAAGGATTACATTCCCGTGCGCCCGGCTCAGCATTACCTCATGGGCGGTGTTCAAACGGATCTTAACGGCATGACCACCATAAATGGCCTTTACGCCTGCGGCGAAGTTGCCAATACCGGCATTCACGGCGCTAACCGACTGGCCTCCAATTCCATGCTGGAATGCTTGGTATTCGGTCGCCGAAGCGCATATCATATAAACGAAAATTTCCGCGCATCAAACGATAACTACGATATTGACAGCATAAAGCACAAAATTGAAAATCCCGAGGCTATTACGGAGCAAAAGGTCGAACAAGACAAAAAGACCATGAAGGACATCATGACCGCAAATCTTGGTGCTATTCGCCATACCGTCGATATGAAAAAGGCAAAGGCGCAGGTGCTTAAGCTTTGGGAGGAATACGACAATGTGCTTTGCGATACTCCCTCAAAAATGGAGCTTGTCAATATGTTCGAGGTTTCGTACAAGGTTATTTGCGACGCGCTGGCACGTAAGGAAAGCGTCGGTGCACACTATATTGAGGATTAAGGAGAATAAAACGTGTTTGGACTTGATGATATAATTCTTTCGGCACTTTGCGAGGATATAGGTACAGGGGATATAACCAGCCTTTCCACCATTCCCGCGGACAGAATGGCATACGGCCGCTTTATCGCAAAGGAGAGTGGCGTTGTCTGTGGAATCGATGTTGTAGAGCGTACATTCAAGCTGATTGACGCCGACACAGAGCTTAATTTTTCGGTTAAAGACGGCGATATTATTGAAAAGGGCGATATAATTTGCGAGGTTCGCGGCAAGGCGATAAGCCTTTTGACGGCAGAGAGAGTTTCGCTTAACTTTCTTCAGCATTTGTCCGGCATTGCAACGCGTACGCATCAGGCGGCGGAGCAGGTTAAGGGCTATAATGCGAAAATTGCCGATACGCGCAAAACCACGCCGGGCTTGCGCGTGCTGGAAAAGCGCGCCGTTAAAATCGGCGGCGGCGTAAACCATCGCTTCAATCTTGCGGACGGTGTGCTTATAAAGGATAATCATATTGTTGCGGCGGGCGGCATCAAAAAAGCCGTCGAAGCGGCAAGAAAGAACGCGCCTCACACCTTGAAAATCGAGGTTGAGGTTGAAAATTTCGATATGCTGAACGAGGCGCTTGAGGCAGGTGCCGATATAATAATGCTGGACAATATGTCCAACGCCGATATGGAAAAGGCGGTTAAAATCATCGGCGGCAGAGCTATAACCGAGGCGTCGGGCAACATGGGCGACAAGAGCCTTGCCGAGGTTGCCGCGACCGGCGTTGACTTAATTTCCATCGGCGCTCTGACCCATTCGGTAAAGGCACTCGACATCAGTCTGAAATTCAAAATGCTGTAGAAAAAGCGGTTTTGACAATAAATAACGCTGTCGGACTTATCGGCTGCAAAAGAAAAAAGCTACTATCTTAAAAGATAGTAGCTTTTTTGCGATAAATTAAACTGCTTTGGAATCCTTGTTCATTGTGCGCAGGCAACGAGAGCAGATATTGACTTTTTTGGTTGTACCGTTCAAAGTCATTTTAACTTTTCTTACGTTGGGCTTCCAGGTTCTTCCGGATTTTCTGTGGGAGTGGGAAACCTGAAGACCGAAAGCAACACTCTTTCCGCAAATTTCGCATTTTGCCATCTATAAAACACCTCCTATAATCGACTAACTCAATATACTTGAATATTATATCACAACTTTTAAATAAAATCAAGACTTTTTAGAAAATATTTTACTTTTTTTGATAAACTTTATGACGTTCAGATAAAATCCTCGAACGGCGGCGTAATTTCGAACACTTTTCCGCCGAGATATGCCAAAACCGAATCATCATTCGGCAGAAATTCAAGGCTGTATGAGCACAACGCCTGATATTTGAAGCCCATTTTAACATCATTTCGGTTGATTCCGTATTTGCCGTCGCCCAAAAGCGGGTGGCCGATATGTGCGAATTGAGCGCGGATTTGATGCGTGCGGCCGGTCATGAGTTCCGCTTCGCAATAGGACAGCTCAAGCGCGTGATTTTCGCGAAGCACGCGGTATTTTGTTATCGCCGTGACGGTATTTTTTGTGGCGGCGGGGAGTATACGCACCATGTTTTCATCGCTGTTCTTTTCAAGGAAATTCGTGAGCCGCCCGGATTTTTGCCGCATAATTCCGTGGCAAATGAGCTTGTACTTTTTATTAACACGCGACTGCTTTATCATTCCATTGACCTCGCGCAGAGCCGCCGCGTTTTTTGCACAAATAACAATTCCGACGGTGTTGCGGTCGATGCGATTGCAGAGCGACGGCGCGAACGAGAGCTCGGCCTCGGGAACATATTCGCCCTTTTGATAAAGATAAGCCTTGATATTGTCAATCAGCGTACCGTTTTTTTGCACGGCGTCGGAGTGAACCGACATTCCCTGCGGCTTGTTTGCCAAAAGAATGTTGTCGTCCTCGTACACAATGTTCAATTGCGGCGTAAGCTTTTTAAAATCGTATTCGACCTTTTTGGTGAAATCGTCTTTAAGATATATTTCCACCACATCCCCTACGCGCAGACGGTAATCCTGCGTTGTGCGCGCACGGTTCACCTTTACATCCTTGGTGCGTATAGCTTTGTAAAGCAGTGAATAGGGCAGGGCGGGCATTACCTTTGACAGGTACTTGTCCAGACGTTGGTCGCAGTCGTTTGAATTGATTATAAATTTATTATACTTCAAGGTCTGTGTAACCGGCTTCTTTCAATATTTCCATCGCCTTGAGATCGTTTTCGATTCTCAGAATTACGCAGGCTTTGTTGATGGTTTGCGACACAAAGGCATAAGCATATTCAATCGGAATGCTGTTGTCCGACAAAAGACGCAGGCATTCGGCAAGTCCGCCCGGTGTGTCGTCGATTGCAACCGCCAGAACGCTGGTTATTGAAACGGTCAGCCCGGCGTCCTTGAGTACTCTTTCGGCCTCCTCGGGCTTGTCAACAATGATACGCAAAATGCCGAAATTGACGGTGTCGGCGATGGAAAGCGCCTTAATGTCAATATTGTTTGCGGCAAGAATACCTGTAACATCTGCCAGCCTACCGTGCTTGTTTTCGACAAAAATAGAAATCTGTTTTACTATCATGCTTTTCTCCCTGCTTTACTCGTTAATTGAATTATAGCCCAGCTCAAAGGCCTTTAAATTAATATCAAGCAGCTTTTGCGGAACGGATTTTTCCAGCGCCGCGATAAGCTGCTGCTTGGAAAAATCGCTGTAATGCGTCATAAGCCCGATAAGCACAACATTCACGGCCTTTATCGAGCCGGCTTTCTTGGCAATATCCAGGGCATCAACCGCAATAACTTTGACATTTTTTTCTCTCATGTGCTCTATCAGCTGTGACGGATACTCGACCGCTCCGCTGATTACCGGCATAGGCATGATTTTTTGAGTAGAGGTGATGAGAACACCGTCCTTTTTGAGATACGACAGCCAC
>CAYWMF010000026.1:0-9305 GCA_964459175.1 uncultured Oscillospiraceae bacterium | reverse complement strand
GCGTCTACCTTGACTACGTCGAGGTTGAGTATGGTGACACGCTCGTTACCGTACTGACCTGCCATTTTCTTGTTCTTGAAGACTCTGGACGGGCTGGAGTTTGCACCCATAGAGCCGACTTCGCGGTGTACAGGGCCGGTACCGTGAGTCATGCGCAGACGATGGTGATTCCATCTCTTGATAACGCCGGAATATCCGTGACCCTTGGTGATACCGATTACGTCAATTGCTTCGCCTGCCGCGAAAGCGTCAGCCTTGATTTCATCGCCGACATTCATGGAAGCGGCGTCCTCAAGTCTGAATTCCTTGAGATGCTTCTTGCAAGCCACATTAGCCTTCTTGAAATGACCTGCCAAAGGCTTGGTAACCTTTTTCTCGGCTACGTCGATGAAGCCGAGCTGAACAGAAGAGTAACCATCAGTTTCAACTGTTTTCTTCTGTGTTACAACACAGGGGCCAGCCTGAATAACGGTAACCGGAATAACCTGGCCGTTATCGCCGAACATCTGCGTCATACCGAGTTTTTTGCCGATAATTGCTTTTTTCATGGTTTAAAAAATCCTCCTAAACAGTTATTGGTTGAACATTCTTTGCTCAACATGACCGTGAATTTGCTTCTTGCTTAGTCCATCTTGATTTCAAGATCAACGCCGGCGGGAAGCTCAAGACCCATCAGCGCATCAACCGCTTCTTTGGAAGGATTGATAATGTCGATAAGTCTCTTGTGAGTACGATACTCGAATTGCTCACGGGAATCCTTGTACTTATGAACAGCTCTGAGAATGGTTATGATTTCCTTGTCGGTGGGCAGCGGAATCGGACCGGAAACTTTCGCACCGAAACGCTTCGCCGTCTCGACAATCTTCTCGGAAGACTGGTCGATAAGAGTGTGGTCGTAAGCCTTGAGTCTTACTCTGATTTTCTGCTTTGCCATAGTTTTGCCTCCTTCAAAAATTGCTGCACGCCCGCAACCGGAGCAATGCAGATATTTGTTGGGGACCCAGAAAATTCTGAACAACGCATCCGGGTGTTTCATACCACCCAATTACAAAACCGAACTTTAAGTTGACCTTAAAATTCGGGTTACACAAATACAAATTGCCGCACGGAACCGCACAGGCACGCCCGCGGGTTATCCAGGCAATAAAATATTTTGTGTTCAGCTAAGTTCTGCTGTCGCCCGTTTGTTCGGACATACTCTGCGGAAATTACCTGCCGTATGGCAGCAACCTCCCGCTTCATCGCACATCAAGCTTATATATTATACAATACATAATGAAAAAAAGCAATACCAACGATTGCTTTTTAACATATTATTTACAATTGCATTTCTTCTACCGGTTCGGGCTTAGGATATATCAGCCGTGCATGCACAGCAAATCTTTCGTAGCTTCGTATATTTGTGCAGGTGCTCAGGGTAAGAATGCGATCCTCCGGAGCAAACGTAAGCTCTTTGCTGTAAATCGACTGCGACTGCATGGATTCGGCAAAAGCCACAAAGTCCTCGTCGGTTTGAAAAACCGTAGCAAAATACGGATCGGTTTCGTTGACGACATGCGCGGAAAAGATTTCATATATGTACAGTCCGTCGTCGGTGGTAATTTCGACAAGGCCGTTTTCGAAAAATTTCTTATCCCTGAAATTAAACAGCGTGTGAAACATCGAGCCGTCGGTCATATTATGACCGTAAATAACGGTATTTCGGTTCTCAAGCAGCTGTTTTGAATTAACGCAATCAACAAACAGCGTACCGGAATACATATATTCCTTTTTGAAATTATAATGCAGATAATATTCGTTATCCGCCCCCTGCACAATCGGGTAGTCAATGCGCGTGCCGTCGATTTTTATCCAGCCGTAAATGTCCGAATTTATAGTCTTAAGCGTTTTAAGCTTATTTCTTATAAGAAATTGGTCGTCTACACTGCCGGTATCCGTATCCTCGTATACATTTCCGGTGATCGGCGGAACAGGCGCACTTTGTGCCGAAGTAAGTAGCATTCCGTCGGCGGAAAGGCCGCTGTCGTCATAAAAAATATCACGTATATCGTCATATGCCACGTTGGCGCGAGCCTTTGAAGCAAGCTGGTCAATCATCAGCCAGCCGCTGTACACAAAAACCGCCGCGCATACCAGCGTAATTCCGTGCCGCAGTAATCCGGCAAAATCAAATTTTGTTTCAGGTGCGGCGTTGTCGGTAATATCCTCCGGCACAAGCCTTTCGAGCGAAGCATCAAATTTATCCTCATTCATCGCGGCAGGTCCTTTTTTGCGCCTTGACATAAACTCACACCTTTCTTCGGAATTATATTATATTGTATTCCAAAGCACAGTATTTTTCAATGCAAAAAGTTTGAAAATATTTTTAATATTTCAAAATGCCGATTCCTCTTCCTACCGTTCCGCCCTTTTTCAGCCACGCGACAAGATTTCTTTGCAGTGTGGTGTCCTGCGGATAGTCGTCAAGGTTTTCTTCCTTTTTGCCGAACACCCAGCTGATCGGAGCGTCTGGGTCGACAGTGGTATCATAAATATGAAAATCTCTGCCGAACTGTGAAATTGAGGACTCGTGCGGCAAAATCTCTTGCAGATACGGATGAATCATCCATGAATTGCAAATTATCGGTATATCCTTCATGCCCAGCGACTTGTCAAAGAACTCACGTGCGCGGCGGTACGACTCATGGCAAAGCTCGTGCGTAAACTTAAGATATGCCGGAATGTGTATTGTCATAGCCTTGTCGCCGCTGTGGTAGCTGACGCCGTCAAATTCGAAATCCTTGGTAATCTTATAAATTGCGTATTCAAGGCGCCCGATTTTGAACAGCTCCGGCTTAATAAAACCGGCCAGCCATTTAAAATTGTCCACGCCGACCGCATCGGATTTGTATATCCGATAGTTGCGCTCTATTCGCACGCAGATATCCGACATGCTGTCATAAAACACGTCGATATCCCAGCCGTTTTCGACATAAGCGTTATACGCCTTTTCGCACAAACAAAGTTGTATATATAATAGGAAGGAACATTTCGCTATGCCATACTTTTCGGCAAGCTCACTTGCCAGCGTTTCGCAGGCATCAAGGTTACTGCCATGCAATTCAAGCACGGCAGATACATCCGATGCAAACCTTGCATCGAAATTTCTTTTTTCTTCAAGCGCTTCGAACAGCTCGACGCCCTCGCGCGGCAAAGCGATTTTTTCAAACAAAACACTGTAATCTAATTTCATACTAAGCTCACAACCCCCGCAACGCCATACGAAATCACCGTCATTATCGTGCCGGCAATAAGTACCCCGGCAAATATTGCCGGTATGGCATATTTCATACGCATATCAAGTAAAGTCGCTATAATCGCACCCGACCACGCGCCTGTTCCCGGCGCGGGAATCGCAACAAACGTGATAAGTCCGACTATCGCGTAGCCCATGATTTTGCTTGCCTTTTCCGCCAAACGCTTTTCGTATTTTGTTGCAATTTCACCCAAAAGCTTGGTTGTTTGCAGCCACGAAATTATCTTTCGGCCGAACAGCATTATGAACGGCACCGGCACCATATTGAACACCGCACAGATAATGCAGGCAAGTATCGGGTTTACTCCCATACCGGCAGCTACAGGAACAGCTCCGCGCAGTTCAATTACCGGTACCATCGAAATAAAGGCCAGCCACAATAAATTTTTAAAGCTTGTCATGTTTTATCTCACTCTCTGTTAATTTTTTTATTTTTAACCGTTAACGCCAGCCGGTAACCTCAGCAAAGACAGGAAATGCTATTTCCGGTCGAAATTCATGTCCGTAGTCGGCGTGAATATAACGGCATTTTTGTGGAACGCCCTCTTTTTCGTATATCTTTTCGACCACGTTTTTGTATGCGCTCATAGCCGCCTCGAACGGGAAAATAGGATCCTTTTCGCCACCGAAAATTATAAGAGGTCTCGGCGCGATAAGGCAAGCCAAATCCGCCATTTCAAAGTATTTAAGCATATTCGGCATAAAGTTGCATTGACAATGGAACAACGAAAATATAGAGGCCTCCACCGTGCTGAACGCACACGCCGGAAACGACGCCGCAATTCGCGGCTCTACGCAGGAGGCATAATAAGAAATTGTGCCGCCGCCCGAACCGCCCGAAATGGCAATTCTGTTCACATCCACAATATCGCTGAAATAATTTTCCACCACATCTATCGCGCGCGATACATCAAACGACCTCTCGCCTATCATCGTGCGGCCGAGAAGCAACGCCTGCATCGCGTTCTGATGACATCTGCCGAACGTCTGATTTTCCTTGTAGCCCTCGCATTCACCGAACGAGCGCTGTTCTATCATAAGCGAAGCATAGCCGTATTCCAGTGAAACCAAACCGCGGGCGAATTTTCTCATTTCCTGCTCATCGGGGTCGTCATCGTATTTATGTATGCCCATATAGACATGCACACCGCTGGAATGACCCGCCACGCATATCATAAGCGGACAGGGCTTTGGAGCATTTTTAGGTATGAGTAAATGGCACGGCACGAAATAGCCCGGCTCACTTTCGAATGTAAAGCGGATTTCGGTATGTCCGTCAACCTCTTTTTCATGCTTGATAAAAGGCTTGGACTCGATTACCTTTTCCGGCCGACAGATAACTTCGTCAAATTTCGACTTAACCTTGCTTTTCCAGTCAAAATAATCTGAATTTTCGTCAAAAACGAGCAGCGGCCTGTGTTTTTTCAAATATTCCTTGTGAAACGCTTCAGGATTGAAACTTTCCATAATTAAATCTCCGTTCACTCATTTTAAAGCTCTTGTTATATTCTATCACATTATCATTGCAATGTCAACATTTTACAATATTTGTTCACTATTTTTTATCACATTACGGTTCTGAAGCCCTTACCCAAAATATCGCTTGAGTTGGTTATTATTGAAAAGGCCTTGGGGTCGGTCTGCTTTATAAACTGCTTCAGCATCGCCGCTTGGCCGCGATTAAGTACCGTTATGATCATGCGCTTTTGGTCACTGGTAAAGGTGCCGCTGCATTCGGAAACCGTAGCGCCGCGATGTAACTGAGTGTGGATAAATTCGCAGATTTCTTTATCGTGCGCGGTCACTATCACAAAACATTTGTTAAGATTGATGCTGTCGATAACATTATCGACAATGAACGCCTTCATAATAAGTCCGAGCAGTGAAAACATACCAGTTTCTATATCGAATATAAAAAAGCTTGCCATCGCTAACACAGCATCCGAGCACAACAGCGCTTTGCCTATATCCAGCTTAGTGTATTTTTTCAAAATCATCGCCACAACATCGGTACCGCCGGAGCTGGCACCCTCATTGAACAGAATCGCGCTTCCGACCGCAGTAAGACCTATCGCGAATATCAGCTCAAGCATTTTGTTTTGCGTAAAGGTGCTTTCCATCGGAATAGTGACCTCAAAAATCTGCGTCGCAATCGACAATGCCATACTGCAATAAATCGTCTTAAACGCAAAATTCCTACCGAACACTATAAGTCCGACAACCAATAACAGCACGTTGAAAAACATCATTATTTGAGCGGTCGATACTCCGGGCAAAAGCGGAGACAAAAGTATCGACAGCGCGCTGACGCCGCCGGTGGAAAAATTATTTGGAAATTTGAAAAAATAAATCCCGCCCGCCATAACCACGCTTCCGAGCGTCAATACAAGATATGTAATAAAACGGTTTTGCTTTTGCATAATATGTACTAACCTTTCTTTTAAAAAGTTCCTTTGCCATTTTACCACAAACACACTGCAAAGTCAAGGAATTTCTCTGTCATTTTACATAGATATTACATTATTTTGGGAAATTTGCTTTTTGCTATTGACAAAATCGTTTTTCTGGTATATAATATGTTTAACAATTAGGCTAAATGTTAAATGAAGGAGTGATAACTTGGGTTTACAAAACACGCTTCGCGCGCTGGCCGACCCGATACGGCGTGAAATACTTACCATGCTTAAAATCGGCAGAATGTCCGCCGGCGAAATTACGGAGCATTTCGACGTTACCGCCGCGTCGATTTCGCGCCACCTTTCGGTATTGAAGGATGCCGATTTAATTCACGACACGCGGGAGGGCAAATTTATATTTTATGAGCTGAACACCTCGGTCTTGGAAGATATAATGCTCTGGATTTCGGATTTGAAAGGAGAAAACGACAATGCTTAAAAAGAACAAAGGCATCATCATACTAACCGCAATCATAACACTGCTTCCCATGCTTTTCGGCTTAATACTCTGGAGCCGCCTGCCGCAGGAGCTCGCGACTCATTGGAGCTTCGACGGCGAAATTAACGGCTACAGCCCCAAGTACACGGCAGTATTCGTCATTCCGCTGATATTGACGGCAGTACACCTTATGTGCTCGCTGGTTATGCTGGCCGATCCGAAAAGACAAAACCTGAATCACAAAATCTTTTCGCTGATTTTGTGGATTTGCCCAATAATATCACTGCTTTGCGGCGCAATGATATACTGCACGGCACTGGGCTTTAATGTTGACGTATCATTTATCATGTCATTTCTCATCGGAATAATATTTATCATCATCGGCAACTATCTGCCCAAATGCCACCAAAACTACACTGTCGGAATACGCACGCCTTGGACGCTGGCGAGCGAAGCCAACTGGAACAAAACGCACCGCTTTTCCGGCCCGGTATGGGTCATTTGCGGCATAGCATTAATCTTAACCGCTTTTTTCAAACTCATCGCCGTTCTTTTCATCACAATAATATTATCCTCAGTACTGCCAATGCTTTATTCGTATATATATTATGTAAAAAACGAAAAGAAAAAGGAATAGGCCATGACCTATTCCTTTTTCTTTTATATTTTCTTAATTATACTTCTCCAGCTTAACCGGACCCAAAAGTCCGGTCGGACCGAGTAACATAAATTTAGAATAATAGTCGCGGAACTTGTAGCCCATATTGTTGGTTACAACAACCTCGACATCGTTTTTGCCGGGCTTTACATGCTCCGAAATATCAAAGCTGTACGGCGGGAAAAGCTTAACGCCGACATATTTGCCGTTAACGCTCAGCTCTGCAATTTCACCGACATTACCCAGATCGAGAAGATATTTTCCGTTCTCGGCAACATCAATTTCGGTGTTGTAGCGAATGCTTCCGCCGAAATCGGCAACTCCGTCCCTGCCGTTTATGCTGGTCAGGCGGTCGGTCGTCTTATATGGCTTATATTCGCCGTCGTCAATATCCTTGAGCGCGATTTTATATTCAAGCTTCAGCTCATCGCACGAAACGATATTTTTTTCGGCCGCAGGCGCAATCTCGTCCAGTGGCGCGTCGCCCGTGATTATCAGCACCGAATTATACGGTTCGAGATTTATTTCAACAGCACCGTCGTCGCTGTTCTTAACAACAGCCTTGTTTTCAAAGCCGTCATACACCGCATACTTTCCGCCCGCAAAGCCCGAAAGCTTTACGGTTGTATTTATCGCGTAGTTTATATCCTCGTTGAAGAACATATAAATATTGGCGTTTTCGCGGACATAATGGAAGTAACGCAAATTGAAATTATCGTTGTCGCTTTCGACGTCGACATATCCGTTTTTGTGCATAAACTCGCACAAAGCATTCGGTGCAACCGTTTCGAAATCGTCGTCGGTCTTGTCTGAAACCACCACTATGCGCGGTTCTGCCTTTTTGAGAGCCTCGCGAATTCTCTGCGGCATATACTCGGCATACGGAACAAGCAGCAAATCGTACTTTTCGCCGCCGAGAATATGATCCTCCCCTATTTTGCCTACTATATCAGCCGGCAGAATATCGTAATCAAGCAGATTGTCGTAAAGTATTTTCGCCACATCTTCCAGCGGATAATGTTCTGTGCGCGTCCAGTGGTTTTCGGCATCGTACAAGATCGCGCAGGTGCTTATGTGCTTGCCGTCGCTCAGCATATGGCACATGCGGTTCATATAGCCCATAATATATTTAAAATACGGATACTGGCAGTTGCGGCCGCCCAGGTAAAAAGTCGGCGGGCAGTCGTTCGGATCGGTATTAGGCGAAAAAGCATGCGGCACGTAAAAGTTGATTCCGCGCACCAGCATATGATCCAGCAGATATTTCATGAATTTCGATCCCTCTGCCCAGCCGAACGCACCGAAAATCTCGCACATTGCGCGGCCTTTCATATGCGGCTGATAGTGGCACAGCGACGAAGCAAGCTTTGCAAGATAGTAGTTGAAAAATTTACTTTCCATCTCTTTGTAGCCCACTGCGCCGGTATTGCCGCAACCGTTGAGGCCGGGAATAATCTGATGCAAAACAACATCAATTCCCGACATATCCTGCGCCTGAAGTGCGCGGAAATAATGGCCGGCGCTGCGCGCGGTACGTGTATGCTGATGGTTATCCTCTATCACATGTCCGATATATTCTACGCCGTGCTCATGGCACCAATCAGCCAGCATACCGGTGAAATTCTTGCCGTATTCCTCGCTTATAAAGTCCATGTACGCCACGCGATATTCCTCGTACGGCAAATCGCGGAACTCAAACCACAGCGGCAAAAGGTTTCTCATGCCGTTTTTGCCGTACAGCTTTTCGAAATGCTCCGCAACGCTCTTATGCCACGGCAAATAGTTATGTATTTCACCCAAAACGGTATCGAAATAATTGTAATTGTTGCGAAAACCCGGTTCATCCGAGAAAAATCCGACAAATGTATCGCCGAAGTAATCCTTGAGATTATCGTAATGCTTGTCGTACACCTCGCGAATATATACCTTGGTTGCCTCGGGATTAAGCTTATCGCAGTAGCTGAGTACACCGTTGCCCAAAATGCTTTGCGCCTTCAAAAGGAATACTATGCGCCACATGCCCTCCGGCAAATCAAAGTAAACATTGCCGTTTTTCACATTTTCACTGAGGTCAATAACCTTTCCTGTCAGCACCTTGCTGTTCGGAATGTGCTCACACGCAAAAACCCCCAACAGCTCCTCGTCGCTCGCCTGTTTCCACTCATTGGCCAGTGCACAGCCCTCGAATACCGGGCCGGGAACATCCATATGGCGCTCGGTGATATTCCACTGCGCGTATTCGTGGTGGTTCATAATGTAGCCGTTGGCATATCCGGACGGAAAATGCTTGTCGTCCAAAATCCATACCTTCATATCGTGCTCTTTGCAAAAATCCATTATAAGGCGGCAATCACTCCACCAATCCTCGTTGCAAAACTCCTCATGCGTGCGAGACTCAAGGCAAACGGCACGGATACCGCTTTCGTAAATCTTTTCAAGTTCGGTTACAATTTTCGA
>CAYWMF010000025.1:1453-9692 GCA_964459175.1 uncultured Oscillospiraceae bacterium | reverse complement strand
CGTCCTCGTCGGTGTTGTCGTGTCCGCTGTAGCGGCGCAGTACCGCCTTAACACGTGCGGAGACCTCTTTCATATCGAACGGCTTTACAATGAAGTCGTCGGCGCCCAGCTCAAGGCCGAGCACCTTGTCGAAAACCTCACCCTTTGCGGTAATCATGATGACCGGCTTGGACGACATTTCGCGGATTTCGCGGCATACCTGCCAGCCGTCCTTTTTGGGAAGCATAATATCGAGCAGAACCAAATCGGGCTCGTAAATTTTAAAAGCGCTGATGGCCTCGGCGCCCTCGTTGGCTATTTTAACCTCATAGCCCTCTTTTTCGAAGTAAATCTTCAAAAGGTCGCAAATGTTAAGATCGTCATCTACAACAAGAATTTTAGTGGACATAATTTGTACCTCCGTCAAAATATATAATTTTCTTAATAATTAGTTTGTGAACTAAATTTATCTTGCAAGATTATTATACCACACTTCGCATCAAAGTTGATGAACTTATTGTTAAATGATAAAAGTTTTTCGGTGAATTATCATTGAATTATTGTATTTTTCGAAAAAATGTGCTATAATATATGGGATAATAAGTAAGGAGACATTACGATTATGGCAGAAAACAGCGCGATTCTTGTCGCACAGCAGGTCATGATATTACTGTTTGTCATGATTTGCGGAATATACGCACGCAAAAGGAAATTCATAACGGAAGCTTCGACCGGCAGTCTTTCGTCAATACTTCTCGGCATCACTCAGCCCTGCATGATAATTTCGTCATTTCAGGTCGCTTTCACACCCGAACGGCTTGCCGCCGGTTTAAAGGTAACGCTGACCTCGATAATACTGCATGTTTCGGCAATAATAATTTGTCTGTTCCTGTACAATTTCATAAAGGACAAATCCGCACGCAAAATTTATCGTTTTGCCACAATTTTCGGCAACTGCGGCTTTTTGGGCTTTCCGGTGCTCAATGCCATGTACGGCGACATCGGAATATTCTACGGCGCGTTTTTCACTATGGTTTTCAACGTAATTGCCTGGAGCTACGGAGTTTTTCTGATGAGCTCGGACACCGGCGCAAAGCGTGTTGACCTTTCAAAGCTGAAAAACATCATAAACCCCGGTACAATCTCCACCGTTGCGGGAATTTTGCTGTTTGCTTTTCAAATCAAAATTCCCTCGCCCCTTATCGACGGCATTGACATGATGGGTGATATGACCTTTCCGCTTTCGATGCTGATTGTCGGCAGCCTGATAGCCGAAACGGATTTCAAGCGCCTGCTCAAAAATCCGTACATATACTGCTTCTGCTTTTTCAAGCTGTTGCTGTTGCCGTTAGTTACGCTTATAATATGCAAGCTGTTTTCCGTCGATGCCACCCTGCTGGCGCCGCTGGCTATTGTCATGGCCGGCGTTCCGACGGCGACCGTTTCCGCCTCAATGGCGCAAATGTACAACCAAGATGCCGAATTAACCGCCGATTTGGTGGGAGTTTCGACCATACTTTCGGTCGGCACGATACCGCTTATGATATACCTGGCCGGTATAATACTTTAGCCGTCAAGCGTCAATAATATATCCGTACCGCCGCGAACCATACTATGGCGGCAAAGGAATATTATGACAATAAAAAATCTTCGTTTTCGGACACACCACGCAATACGCGCTTCAATTCTGCAGCTCTGCGCCTTTTCGTTGATTTTCACTTCTTTTTTGCTGGGGCTTTTGACAATTCGTCAGCTTATAATTTTCCCGCTGAACGGCTTTTGGCAAACCGCCGTAGCCTTTTCGACCGCAATGGCCGCTTTAGCTGTCGCCGCGCCGCTGATTGTCGGCGCACATATATGGCTGACGGCGCTCGGTGAGGGCGAAAACTTGCCGCTTCACAACGCTTTTAAGCTTTATAGCGACCTTGAAAGCATATTGTGGGCACAGAAAATCTGCTTTTCAACACTTTTTTGCTTTTTACTGTCGATGCTTCCGACCGTACTTGCGGCATGCTTTTTGTTGATAAACCACACATTAGCCGATTTATTATTAGCTCTGTCGGCATTAATTTTCACTCTGCGGCTGTTTTGCGGATTTTTTCCGTTGTTTCATATAATGACAGTTGCCCCGCGCCTCGGTGTACTGCTTGCCGTGAAGCTATCCTTTGCTCTCATGCGCACAAGCAACGGTAATTTTTGCCGCTTACTTTGGCGGTATACCGTCGGGATTATGCTTTCTCCGCTTTTGTTCGGACTGCCGCTGATATTCGTGTGGTGCTCTGCGGCGATATACTGTAACGAAATATGTGAGGAAAACGAAATATACAAGTACAATTTATACTATTGAAGGAGATATACACCATGGAAAAAGAAAAGTTCTATATAACTACGGCCATCGCCTATACCTCGACGAAGCCGCACATCGGCAACACCTACGAAATAGTGTTCACCGATGCTATTGCCCGCTTCATGCGGCTTATCGGCAAGGATGTCTACTTTTTGACCGGAACCGATGAGCACGGCATAAAAATCCAGGAATATGCCGAAAAGGCCGGTATTGCACCCAAGGAATACGTTGACCGCGTTTCGGGGCAGGTAAAAAGTGTCTGGGATTTGATGAACACCTCCTACGACAAATTCATTCGCACCACCGATCCCGAGCACGAAAAGACCGTTTCCGATATTTTCACAAAGCTGTACGAGCAGGGCGATATTTACAAAAGCGAATATTCCGGCTGGTACTGCACCCCCTGTGAAACCTTTTACACCGAAACTCAGCTCAAGGACGGCCGTTGTCCCGACTGCGGCGCCGAAGTCAAAAAGACGCGCGAAGAGGCTTACTTCTTCAAAATGTCGAAATATCAAAAGCGGCTTGAAGAATACATCGAGCAAAATCCGGATTTCATAACGCCCGAAAGCCGCAAAAAGGAAATGGTCAACAATTTCATAAAACCCGGTATTCAGGATTTGTGTGTTTCCCGCACCACCTTTACCTGGGGAATTCCGGTAAAATTTGACCCCAAGCATGTCATTTACGTTTGGATTGACGCGCTTTCCAACTACATTACCGCGCTGGGCTACAATGCCAACGGCGAAAGCGGCGATTTGTACAAAAAATACTGGCCCTGTGACGTTCACATAATCGGCAAGGATATTTTGCGCTTCCATACAATTTACTGGCCGATAATTCTTATGGCGCTGGGACAGCCGCTTCCCAAGCAGGTATTCGGCCATCCGTGGTTTTTGGCAGGCGAGGACAAAATGTCCAAATCCAAGGGCAACACCATTTACGCCGATGACCTTGTCGGTTACTTCGGCGTGGACGCGGTACGCTTCTACCTTTTGAGCGAAATGCCATACGCTCAGGACGGCGTTATCACCTACTCCAACGTAATTTCGCGCTACAACAGCGAGCTTGCCAACACGCTGGGCAACCTTGTTTCCCGTACAATGGCAATGTGCAAAAAGTATTTTGACGGCGTTATTCCCGCCCCCGGCGCGGAGGGCGAATTTGATGGCGAGCTGAAGGCTTGTGCCGCCGCCGCTGTTCAAGGCGTTTATAATAAGATGAAAGAATACCGCGTCAGCGAGGCGGTTGACGAGCTGTTTGCCTTGTTGCGCCGCAGTAACAAATACATCGACGAAACCATGCCTTGGGCGCTGGCAAAGACCGATGAAGGCAAGGAAAGGCTCAAAACAGTTATTTACAATCTTTTGGAATCCATACGTATCAGTGCGGTACTGCTTCGTCCGTTCATGACGCAAACCTCCGATAAAATCATTGCTATGCTCAACACGCAAAACAGTGACTGGCAAAGTGTGCAAAGCTTCGGCTTACTCGAAAGCGGAATCACCTTAAACGACGCCGAAATGCTGTTTGCCCGCATAGACGAAGAAAAAATGAGCCGGCAGATTGCCGCCGACATTGCGGCCAAGGCGCCCGCAAAGCCCGAGCCGCCCAAGGACATTAAGCCGCAGATAACAATTGACGATTTTGCAAAGGTCGAGCTCCGTGTTGCCAAGGTTTTGGAATGTGAGCCCGTACCGAAATCCGACAAGCTTTTGAAGCTTCAGCTTGACCTCGGCTACGAAACACGGCAAGTTGTTTCCGGCATTGCAAAATTCTACAAGCCCGAAGACCTTATCGGCAAAAAGGTTATTATGTGTGCAAATCTCGCGCCGGTCAAGTTGCGCGGCGTGGAAAGCTGCGGCATGATACTTGCCAGCGGCGAGGAGGACGTCAAGGTTCTGTTTGCCGCCGACGACGCTCCTCTCGGAAGCGGCGTAAGATAAGCCGTGAAATCGCGCATGACAGTCGTATTTTTCCTGCTGATACTGCTGTTAACGGCAGTATCGGCGGCTGAATACGACGGCTACATATTCAAAACAACGCAAGCTTTTCCGATGCTGTTGAGCGATGATTCATCAATAACGCCCGCCGCGTTTGCCGAAAATCTCTACACCGCCCAAACGCTTGAGGAAATATACGAGCATGTTTCCCCGGAGCTTATCGAGTTTGTCGAGCCGAATTACATTTGCGAGCTTTTCGATGCGCCAAACGATACCTATTATACGCGCCAGTGGTATGCTAAAACCATCGATATCGAGCCGGTATGGGAAAGTTATACCAATCTTAAGGACGTCACCGTCGCCGTTATAGACAGCGGACTTGTGCAGGGGCACGAGGATTTCGATTACAAAAACAGTATAATCGGCGGCTACAACACAATTACCAAATCTGACGACATCGAAGACACCCTCGGTCACGGCAGCTTTGTCACCGGCATTATCGCCGCGGTAAGAAACAACAGCAAAGGTATTGCCGGTCTGGCGTCGAACGCCAAAATCGTGCCGATAAAGGCGTTCAGCGAAAAAACCAGCACATTGGCAGTGGTTTGCGATGCGATTTACTGCGCCGTCGACGAATATGACAGCGACATTATAAACATGAGCTTCGGCTTTTCGCAAAACCCGGAGGCGCTCAAAACAGCGATTGAATATGCCGCTTCAAAGGGCACAATTCTTGTAGCCGCCGCCGGCAACTCCGGTGCCGCCGCTATCCAGTACCCTGCCGGCTACGACAGCGTTATCGGTGTCGGCGCTACCGACAAAAAGGATCTTGTGTGCAGCTTTTCTCAGTTCAACCAAAGCGTTTTTGTCACTGCACCCGGCACATATATCTGCGGAATTTCGCTTACTCAAAATCCCGAAGGCACCTACTATAAAATGGCTGAAGGCACCTCGTTTTCCGCCCCTATCGTATCAGCAATCGCGGCTGTGGCCAAGGGTATAAACCCCGATATGACCGCCGAATACTTTGCAAAGCTGCTTTCCGTCACCTCCAAGGATCTGGGCGAGGAAGGCAGAGACGATTATTACGGCTACGGCAGAGTGAGCGCCGAGGCGCTTTTGAAGCGCCTTACGAATCCTGTAATAGCCTTTCCCGATTATGTGCGTGTTACACATAACGGCGTCGAGCTTAAAAGCGGCGCGTCTGTAGCAAACGGCGAAAAAATCACGCTCAGTTGTACTCTGCCGAGCTTTTTCGCGCCTCGGCTGTATGTCAACGGCAAATTGCTTGAAAGCACCGACATCGTAACCGTTGCTTACAATGACATTGAAATAACCGTCAAGCACAAGGGGCTTTCGCTTGATGCTCAAAGCGACGGCAGTGCTCTTGTCGGCGGCTATACGTCAATCGGTGAACAAAACGCCGCAACCGTGCTTGTCGCATGCTATTCGGACGACGGCCGAATGACCGAGCTTTCAATCGAAAAGCTTTCGGCGGACAGCAACGGTTATATCTGCATTCCCGCAAAAACCGTTTGCAAGGACGAAAGCTGTAAGGTTTTTGTTTTTTCAAATCTTGAAAGCCTATCGCTTGCTTCGCTGACGACATTTGAATGACGTTTACTTATTAATAATCGAAAATTTATAAATAATTAAACATTTATACCATTCAACCGTAACAACATTTGATATATAATATATGTATAAAGACTTGCAGAACAATATAACATCTTGTTCATGCAAGTCTTTGGGCTAACGCCCTTACCGTGTATAAAACTCTGTGCGATTTACCGTTTATGCGTGTTAAATCAATATGTATTATCAAATAAGGAGCATATATATGTTGAAAATCACCTCCGAAAAAAGAGTAAAGGCTTTCATGAGGGCGGCGCTGATAAGTGTGCTGGTGCTTTCGCCGTTCATTGTCGCCGCGCGTGTACTTATAAACCTCAAATATGTGGAGGAATCCACCGGATATTCCAACTCCGCATTCCCGCTGATTCATTTCGGTGCAGTCGTTGCGCTGGCAGTATTGCTGTTCTCTTTTTCGGGTCTTTTCGAAATTTTCTATCGTTCGAAATCCTTTGATCCGACACAAGGCGCCTATACCCCGACAAATATCAGCCCGTATTCGGAATTGATTTTCAACAAAACCTCAGCTGCCGTTGTTTTTATGTCGGCGTTTTTGGGCTTTGCAATGATATCCTCGTTCTTCCTCATGGTTTTCAACCTGTTCAACAGCGGAGTTGATAATTCAAATAAATTCGTCATGGCAGTAATGATATTTTTGATGGCGCTGTCCGGTATGTTTTTCATTATATCGGCCACCAAAAATCCGTCGCCCTACCAAAAATATTACGCATGCCTTTCGTTTGCTCCGGCATTGTGGTGTGCAATGCGTATAATCATCTGTTTTATGGACACCTCGCGTTATATTTACACCACCTCGCGCCATCTCGAGCTGTTTAGCGTCATCGTAATAACACTTTTCTTTATGTTCCAGTCGCGTTTCACTTTGCAGGATTATAAGTACCATCGCATAGGGCTTCTTTTCGCGGCGGGACTGAGCAGTATATTGTTTATCGCTTCCTCCTCTATCCCCTCACTTATCTCGGTCGCGTTTTATCCGTATACCGTTCAGCTTTCCAACGAAAACGATATTGTTTTCTGGGTGCTGGATATTATCATTATGTTCTATATAATCATTCGCCTTGCCAGAATTTCCGCGCAAATCGACAAAACAACCGCCGAGGATCTGATGGACTACGCACGCGGTTACACCGAAAGCGTAAAAAAATCTGCCAAATAGTCGATTCTTGCCCGCGGAGGGCGAGAAAAATAATTTTTTTAAAATCGTAAAAACCACTTGACAAATCAAACGAAATGTGATATAATATAAAAGCAGTGGAAATCAGATACATGCCGGAATGGCGAAACTGGCAGACGCCCGGGACTTAAAATCCCGTGGGACTCAAATCCCGTACCGGTTCGATTCCGGTTTCCGGCACTTATATCGCGGAGTGGAGCAGCTCGGTAGCTCGTCGGGCTCATAACCCGAAGGTCGTAGGTTCAAATCCTGCCTCCGCAACTCACAAAGCCTTGACAGTCAATGTCAGGGCTTTTCTACTTTCAAGAATCATTTTCTCAAATAAATCAAAGGAGCTTTTCACTATGACAAAAATCGACATATTCTCCGGCTTTCTCGGCGCCGGAAAAACAACCCTGATCAAAAAGCTTATCGCCGAAGCCTACAGCGGCGAAAAGCTGGTTCTTATCGAAAACGAATTCGGCGATATCGGCATCGACGGCGGATTTTTGCAGGATGCCGGTGTGAACATCACCGAAATGAACTCCGGCTGTATCTGTTGCAGCCTTGTCGGCGATTTCAGCAAGGCGCTCAAAAAGGTTATCGCCGATTACTCCCCCGACCGTATACTTATCGAGCCGTCGGGCGTCGGCAAGCTCAGCGATGTCACCATCGCGGTCCATGATGCCGATTTGGAGGACGTTGCCTGCATCAATTCTTTGACCGCGGTTGTCGATGTCAACAAATGTAAAATGTACATGAAGAACTTCGGCGAATTTTTCAACAACCAAATTGAAAACGCAAGCACTATCATTCTCAGCCACACCACCGGCGCTTCGGATAAAAAGCTGGACGAATGCGTGAACGAAATCCGCGCTCACAACTCGACCGCCGACATTCTCACCACGCCCTGGGAACAGCTGAACGGCTCGCAAATTCTTGAGCTCATGGAAAAGAAAAACACTTTGCAGGACGACCTCAAGGCACTGTGGGATAAATTTAACGCCACGCTTGATGAGGAAGAAGAATGCCACCATCACCACCATCACGATGATGACGATGATGAGCACGAGCATGACGAGCATTGCGGTTGCCACCACCATCACGACGATGACGATGATGAGCACGAGCATGACGAGCATTGCGGTTGCCACCACCATCACG
>CAYWMF010000025.1:0-1353 GCA_964459175.1 uncultured Oscillospiraceae bacterium | reverse complement strand
ACGATGACGATGATGAGCACGAGCATCACCATCATCACCACCATCATGCCGACGAGGTATTTACCAGCTTCGGTGCCGAAACCGGCAAAGCATACACGACAGACGAAATCATCGCTGCTCTCAACGCGCTTTCCGATGAAAACACATACGGCGTAATTTTGCGTGCCAAGGGCATTGTACGCGGAAACGACGGCTTTATTCACTTCGACTATGTACCCGGCGAGCCCGATGTTCGCAGTGGCAGTGCTGCACCTACCGGCCGTCTGTGCGTTATCGGCTCTAAGCTCAACGAGACCGCGCTCAAAGAGCTGTTCAAGCTTTAAACGGAGGGTGAAATGGAAGTACCGGTTTATCTTTTTACCGGCTTTTTGGAGTCAGGTAAAACAAAATTTATTCAGGAAACATTGGAAGAGCAGGATTTAGCCGACGGTGCCAACACACTGCTGTTGATATGTGAGGAGGGCATCGAGGAATTCGACCCCGCCGCCTTCAAATCCGAAAACATCTTTTGCGAGCTTATCGAAAACGAGGAGGAGCTGACGGCGCAAAACCTTTCAGCTTTGCTGAAAGCGCATAACGCATCGTTTGTCATGGTGGAATACAACGGTATTTGGCAGCTTTCCAGGCTCTACGAGGCGCTTCCCGAGGGGTGGATGATATATCAGGAGCTCATGCTGTGCGACTCCACAACAATCGACAATTACAACAAGAACATGCGCTCGCTTGTGGTGGATAAGCTCACCTCCTGCGACCTTTGCGCTTTCAACCGCGTTGACGAAAACACCGACTGCATGGCGCTGCACAAGCTGGTACGTGGTGTCAGCCGAAGCGCGAACATAGTTTACGACAAAATCGACGGCTCGATTGAATACGATGAAATAGAGGATCCGTTGCCGTTCGACATAAACGCCGATATTATAACAATCGAGGACAGAGATTTTGCCTACTGGTACCGCGATATTGCCGAGGAAACCGACAAATACGACGGTAAAACCGTGCATTTCAAGGGTGTAATTCTTAAAGATAAAACCGTGCCGCGCGGAAGCTTTTTCTGCGGACGGCATATTATGACCTGCTGCGCCGATGACATTAAATACAGCCCGCTTGTGTGCGACTGGCAGGACAGCGAAAGTCTCAAAAGCTACGATTGGGTCGAGCTGACCGGCAAAATCACCGTAAAAAAGCATAAAGCTTATCGCTCATCCGGTCCTGTCATTTCAGTTATAGCGCTCTCCCCTGCCGAAAAACCGGATCCGGAGGTCGCTTCATTCAGCTGAAAAGGAGCTTAGTATGATTTATTCAAATTACCTAAATCTTTCGATTTCGCAATTGGGCTTCGGCGCAATGCGCCTG
>CAYWMF010000024.1:5870-9747 GCA_964459175.1 uncultured Oscillospiraceae bacterium | reverse complement strand
AAATTATATATTGCCGTAACAGTAAGTTCACAAAATAATGATAATATATTCTCAGAAAGGAAGATGAATATGGATAACTCCAATACCAAATTCAGGGATTACAAGCCGCCCATCAAAATAAAGGGCTTCATTATCGCCGCGGTGATAATTGTTTTGATGATTATTCTCGTTTCAACCTGCTGGTACACCGTCAACGATAAGCAGGAAGCCATCGTCACCACCTTCGGCAAGGTTACCGACGTCACTCAGGCGGGCATTCACTTCAAATTGCCCTTCGGAATTCAGCGTGTCGAAGCTGTGAATGTGAATATTATCAAAAAAATCGAGCTGGGCTATCGCTCTGACGGCAACGAGAGCAACACCGTTTCCATCGACAGCGAAAGCAAAATGATTTCCGGCGACTACAACATAGTCAACGTGGACTTTTTCATCAGCTACAAAGTTTCCGACCCGGTAAAATACCGCTATTCCTCCAAAAACCCGGACGAAATACTCAAAAATTTAGCCCAAAGCCAAATACGCAATGTCATCGGCTCCTTTGACGTGGACAGCATACTCACCACGCAAAAGGGTGAAATTCAGAACCAGGTTCGCGAGCTTATCGTGCAGGAGCTTGAGGAATACGACATCGGCCTTGTGCTTACCGACATCAAAATTCAGGACGCCGAGCCGCCCACCGAGGCAGTGAACGAGGCGTTCAAAAACGTCGAAACCGCCAAGCAGGGCAAGGATACCGCCATCAATGAGGCCTACGCCTACAAAAACGAGCAGATACCCGCCGCCAACGCCGAGGCGGACAAGCTTCGTCAAAACGCCGAGTATCTCAAGCAAAATCGTATCAACGAGGCCAACAAGCAGGTTGCCATGTTCAACGCAATGTATAACGAATATGTGCTCAACCCCGAAATTACCAAAATGAGAATGTACTACGAAGCGGTCGAAAGCGTTTTGCCGGACGTCAAGGTCATCATCGACCAAACCGATTCCGACACGCAAAAGCTTTTGCCGATAGACAGCTTTACGGCAGGAGGTGAGGCAGAATGAAAAAATTTATGATTATTGCCGCCGTAGTGATTGTTTTGGCGGCGGTGTGCGTTTTTTCGTGCTGCTACACCGTCGAGGAAAACGAATATGCCTGCCTTGTCCGCTTTTCTAAAATCATTGATGTGCGCGACAATTCCGGACTGCATTTCAAGCTTCCGTTCGTCGATACCGTGCGCTATTTCCCCAAAACGGTTATGATTTACGACATTGCGCCGTCTGAGGTATTTACGCGTGATAAAAAGAGCATGACGGTAGACAGCTATGTGCTGTGGGAGATAAGCGACCCGCTGACCTTCTACAAAACCTTGGGTACTACCGGCGAGGCCGAGGGACGGCTGGACGTTGTCACCTACAACGCCATCAAAAACACCCTCAGCGCCATTGACCAGCAAAGGGTTATCAATCAGGAGGACGGCTCCAAGCGCAACACTCTGTATGACGAAATCACCACGCAGGTTACGCAGAGCATCGCCGATTACGGCATAAATGTTGTGGACGTGAAGATAAAGCGGCTGGATTTGCCGCAGGATAACGAGCAGGCGGTTTATACCCGCATGATTTCCGAGCGCAACCAAATGGCGGCAAGCTACACCGCCGAGGGCGCCGAGGAAGCCGCGAAGATTCACAACGAGGTTGACCGCACCGTCAATATCATGATTTCCGACGCTCAGCTTGAGGCGGAACGCATCGAGGCAGAGGGCGAGGCGGAATACATGCGCATTCTTGCCGAGGCGTACAATACTCCGGAAAAGCAGGAGTTCTACAACTTCATTCGCGCGCTTGACGCGCTCAAGCTGTCGCTCAGCGGCGGCGATAAAACAGTGATTTTGGGTGCGGATTCGCCGCTGAGTGCGGTTCTGAACAATTATCACTGAAAATTCGGAGGCAGTAAACTATGAAAAGCCTTTTCGGGAATTCGGCTGATTTTCCCGTGCTGGAAACCGACCGCCTCATTTTGCGGCAGCTGTTGGTGCGCGACAAAAACGACATGTTCGAGTACGCGCATAAGCCGAAAATTACCGAATATCTGTTGTGGTACGAGCATGAAAGCGTTGCCTTTACCGCAAAATATCTCAAGTATTTGCAGTCGCAGTACCGCCGCGGCAAATACTTCGACTGGGCGCTTATCAATAAGGCGCAAAACAAAATGATCGGCACCTGCGGCTTTGTCGGCTTCGACGTCACTAACAACAGCGCCGAAATCGGCTACGTAATTTCCGATGCCTACTGGGGCCGCGGCTACGCCACCGAGGCGGTTCGCCGCGTTATCGAGTACGGCTTCGAGGAGCTGGGGCTCAATCGCATTATCGCGCGCCATATCGTCGGTAACGACCGCAGTGGCCGCGTCATGCAAAAATGCGGCATGAAATTTGAGGGCGTCCAGCGCCGTGCCATGTACATCAAGGAAAAATACCGCGACATTGCCCAATACGCCATTCTGCGCACCGACCCGCGCGAGAGGTAAAAATTAATTGTCATTTGTATTAAAAAGCAGATTTTGCTATGCAAAATCTGCTTTTTATATGTCTGTCTTCGGCTTAATTAAGTCTGCCCAAAAGCTTCATCAACGGCACGGGATTATTGGCGGTGATAAGGTCGGCGCCGCGGTCGATGCACAGCTGCGCGTCGGCCTCGTTATCGGCGCAGTACATGTGTATCGGCAGGGCTTTTTCAATGTATATAGGCAGAATTTCCGACTTGACTATATTCATCGCAAGGCCGATTTCCTTGTAATAGCTGTAGCTGTCCGCCTCAAATTCCAACATCTGAAAATCGGGATAGCCCATTGTGCGGCCGTCGTACTCGGCTTTGAGGTATTTAATTATACGTGCGTTAAAGGCGTAAAAATAGCATGTATCGAAAAAGCCGTACTTTTTGAGCAGAGCGACGGTCAGGTCGCAGTTCTCCTCGGTATACTCCTTGATTTCGACGCCAAGCTTTATATTCGGGTGATGCTCGCGGCAATAAATCAACAGCTCCTCCAGCGTGGGAACCTCGACATCCTTGCCCAAGCCGACGTATTTGTCGCCGAACTTATCGGTATAGGCTGCCTCCAGCTTTTTGACCTCCTCGAGCGTCATATCGCGCACATGCTTGTTGACGCCGCAGGTGCGAAGCGCGTTGCCGTCATGCATAAGCACCGGCACCTTGTCGGACGTCAGCCAAACGTCAAACTCAATGGCATCAACACCCAGCTCCATGCCGGCTTTATACGAAATCATGGTATTTTCGGGATATGCGGCGGCGTAGCCGCGATGACCTTCTACAACAATATTTTTCATAATTTTACCTCCAAAATTTTGACTTTATTATATACCTTTGGTGTGGGTTTGTCAAGGGTTTTCATATAATATTTCGTATAATATAGCGGAAATGCGAATTGCCGATTGCAAATTTTATCCCGGGAGCGGTAAATTCCGGAGAGCACGCCTACGGCGTTACTTCGTATTAGCTAATTGCGCATTGCCGATTTATGTCATTCCCGAACTCCGTCGTAATAGTCGCGGTGCTCGACGCGGCCGTTGGACTGCGCGAGGGTGCGCCAATAGGCCGCCTCGGTGACGTTTTTCACTACGCCGATGCCGTCGCGATAGCATTCGTAAAGGCGGAACATGGCGTCCTCGTCGGGGTCGCCGGGGTTGGTGGCCGCCAAATGGTAATATGTAACCGCTTTTTCGGCGTCGGGCGGCGTACCGCGCCCCTGCATGTAGCAGTCGCCGGTGTTGAGCTGAGCCGCGGAATAGCCCATGTCGGCGGCACGGCGATAGTATTCGAAGCCCTTTTGCTCGTCCTTTTGCACGCCCTCGCCCTTGGAGTAGGCTACGCCGATGGC
>CAYWMF010000024.1:0-5770 GCA_964459175.1 uncultured Oscillospiraceae bacterium | reverse complement strand
CCTTTTGCTCGTCCTTTTGCACGCCCTCGCCCTTGGAGTAGGCTACGCCGATGGCGTTGACGCTGGGGGCGTGCTTTTGTTTTGCCAGCTCGCTGTAAATGGCAAACGACTCGTCATAGCGCCGCAAATCGTCCCATTTCAACGCCTTTATGTACATATCCAGCATCTGCTCGGGCGTGTAGTCGTCGTAGCGCACCGCCGTGTTCAGCTTATAGCCGCCGCCGTGACAGGTTTCAAGAATTTTGCCGACGTCGGCATCGGGGTCGAGCCGCTTTATCGCGGCGCGAATCTGCTGAATTACGGCGCGAACCTGCTGTAAATCGCCCACTCTGCCCGAATAATCCCAGGCGTTATCCATTATGGTTTCATGGCTGTGCACACCGTGGTTTTCGTAAAGATACGCCAGCACGGCGTACATTTTGGGCTTGAGCTTTTCACTTGTGACGGTATCACCGACGCGGCGGCAAACGGTATGCTCGCCGAAATCAATGTACAAATCGTCGGTCAAATAGGCCTTATTTATATGTATTTCTCGGTTTTGCGTCAGGTTCACCAGCACATTATACATTTGCGGCGAAACCCGCTCGGCCTTGGTTTGCCCGTCCAGCGTGAAGCAGATTTTTTGATTATTCAAGTCGAGATACACACTGTCGCTGAGATAAATGTTCTTTTTTTTTGCCATAAAAACTCCCAAAAAATCATAAAAAGTGGAAAAACATACAAAATAAGTATATCAAACAGACAAAAAACAAACAAATCTATGTTAAACTATAGTCACCGAAAGGGAAATACAACAAACGAAAAGGAGAACAAAATCATGTTCAAAACCGGCTTAAAATCAAAAATCGCAAAGCTCTTCATCGCGCTTTCCACACTCGCTCTTTTCACCACGGCAATCGCCTCGGCGGCGACCTACAGCGGCGAACACTTAATCGAATTCAAATCGACCGGCATGGGCGTCAACGCCCAGTACGCGCCGAAATCGGGGCAGGCGAATATCGTACTCGACGGTCTGTCAAATCGCGAATCAAACGAAATTTGGAATCTGCAATACAATTCGAAATATGACGCCTACTATATAACCCCTCGCTACAGATCGGGCGCCGCGCTGAACGCCCTGTTCGGCAGAGATGCAAGACTGTATTCTCAGGTCAAGCTCCACGACAGCAACATCAACGATACGGCGAGCCTGTGGAAAATCGAAAGAAGCGGCAGCTATGTTCGCCTGAAAAACGTCGCCTGCAACTACTATCTCGAGGCAAACGGCGGCAAAACCAAGGCGGGAACAGCCCTGATTTTAGCCAAAAACAGCGGCAGCTCAAATCAGCAATTCAAGCTCACCTCGGTGAACGCAAATGTCAGCAATAATAACAATAATAGCAATAACAAAAGCAATTCGACCGTAGCGCCTGCGAACAATTCGGCGTCCTCCGCGGTATGGCCGGTCGGCGGCAACGGCGGAACGGACCTCAACAACTGGCCCAGATACTCAAGCGGCAAATATCATTCCGGCACCGACATTTCTGCGCCCAAGGGTACTCCGGTATACGCGACCTACAGCGGTGTGGTTGACACCGTGAAATCGTTAACCTCCAGCTACGGCAAGCACGTTATCATCAAGTCGATCGTTGACGGCAAAACGGTTTACATCTACTATTGTCATCTTGATTCCTATTCGGTTTCCAAAGGTCAGGCCGTCACGGCAGGTCAGCAGATCGGCAAGGTCGGCAGTACCGGCAATTCAAGCGGCAATCACCTGCATTACGAGGTGCGCAACGCCAACAAGTCCTACGGCAGTCTCAAAAATCCGACTTTGAACCCGCACGATTTTCTGCCGAGGCGAACAATTTCGGTTTCCGGCTTGAAGAACGTAAGCAATGTCAATGTTTCTTCAATCGGAACATCAATGGGCAGCATGCTCAATCCGATAGGTTAAACAAGTAATTTTCACCATAAAGGCTTCAAAGTTTTCGGTTAACAGTGCCAAATGCTTTCATAACTAAAGTTTTCCGTGTAATTTTTCATATACTTCCTTTCCCCCCTCATGACAATCAACCCTTCCAAATACTTTGTCCCCAATAGTTTTTAATAATCGCCATAGTCCAAAATAGTTTTCCAAGTGCTAACCTTCTTCATCATATCTTATTCACCGACAACCGACGACCTTTCGGTCGTCGGTTGTCTTTTTCGGGAGGGCAAGCCGCTCCACTACGGCAAATTCCGGAGGGTACGCCAACGGCGTGACTTCGGCATCGGCTAATTGCCGATTACTCATTACAGAAGCGCCAAAGGCGCTTCAAAGGCTTCCCCTTGAGGGGAGACTCTGCCGTCAGACGGTGGTGAGGTGCTGTCGTGCTATCGACGAAGCCTTCCCTCGGAGGGGCAGTTCGTTCTTGAATTCGATCTTTTATATTATTATTTATTGCAGGTACTTTTCTACGGCGTTTTGCATTTCCGCATACACTTTTTGCTCGTCGATATTGACGAATTCACGGTTTTTCATGACGAATTTGCCGCCTATCATCACGCTTTCGACCTCGGAGCCGTTGGCGGAATAGCACAGCGAGGACACGATATTATTGTTGGGGAACAGCGACGGCGCTTTAAGGTCGATAAACGCCAAATCGGCTTGCGCGCCGACCGAAATAACCCCCAATTTATCCTGCATACCCAGCGCCTTGGCGGAATGGCGGGTAGCGGTGTCCAGCACGTATTCGGCATTCATGGCGACGCTGTCCTGCGCCAAGCCCTTGTGAATCAATGTGAGAAGCCCCATTTCGCGGAACATGTTGAGCGTATTGTTGGAAGCGGTACTGTCGGTGCCCAGGCAAACATTAACGCCGGCGGCGCGCATGGCATTTATCGGTGCAAAGCCGTTGCCCAGCTTGGCGTTGCTGGCGGGGTTTGTAACCACTGCGGCGCCGCGCTCGACCATCAGCCGTATATCCGATTCGGTCAGCTTGACACAGTGGGCAAAGCTTGCGTTTTGGTCGATGAAGCCCACCTCGTCCAACAGCTCGGCGGGAGTTTTACCGTGTGTTTTAAGGCAATTTTGAACCTCGTTATCGGTTTCGGAAAGGTGCGTATGCTTGAGCATTCCGCGCTTGCTCGCCTCTTCGGCGACCTGCGCGTACAGCCTTTGCGAGGCGGTATAAACCGCGTGCGGAGCCAACACGAATTTGAGCATATCACTTTCGAATTCGGCTTTTTCGTCCAGCACATCGTTAAAGCGCGTCAAGCCGTCGGTGTAAAGGTCGTCGCCCACCACGGAGCGGCCGATATAGGCGCGCATTCCAATGTCGCGGGCGGCGCGCGCCGACTGACCCTTGAACATGTGCATGTCCATAAAGCAGGTTGTGCCGCTGCGGATCATCTCCATACAGCCAAACAGCGACGACCAGTAAGCCGCCTCGGGCGAAAGCGTGTCCTCGACCGGCATAATGCGCTTGAACAGCCATTCGTCGAAGTTGACATCGTCGGCATAATTGCGGAACAGCGTCATGTAGACGTGGTTGTGCATGTTGATAAGCCCCGGCATGACCAGCTTGCCCGCGGCGTTGACGGTTTCGTAGCTGTCTGCATTGCTCGGCGCCGCGCCGATTGCGGCAATTTCAGCGCCCTTTACGTATAAATCGCTTTCGACGGCAGCCAACCCGTCACCCTGCGGCACCAACAGCGTCGCGCCGGTAATTTTATAGTTCATGTTGTCCTCCAAGCTTTGTAAAATTCGCAATGCGCAACTCGTAATTAAGGAAGATTTTTCGCAGAAAAATCCACATTAATGAAATCCGTGGGATTTCAATTCACGGCGAAGCCATTTCATGCGAAAGCATTTCATGTAGATTTCCGCTTTGTGGAAATCTACCTTGATTGCACATTGTATAATATTCTTGTATAGCAAGAATATTATAGCAAATTTTCCGCCCTTTGTCAAGCGCGCGGCGGCGGCGAGAGGGTGAAGCGATGAAAAATTTCCATATAAAAAAAGTAAAGCACATAATTCATATCTAAAGCTTGATTTTTTGCGTCTTTTATGATACAATATTATAATTAGTAAAGTTTTTTGCAGGGAGTGAAGTTTTTACATGAATTATACATTCGCCGACAAGGTGAGCGGTCTCAAGCCGTCCGCAATACGCGAGATTTTCAAATCGCTGTCCGACCCGTCGATTATTTCGTTCGCGGGGGGCAATCCGAACCCGAAATCCTTTCCTGTCGAGGCGATTTCAAAAATATCAGACGAGATTTTTTCCGACCCGAAATCGGCAGCTGCGGCACTGCAATACAGCGTAACCGAGGGCTATCCGCCGCTTATAGACAAGCTGGTGCGCCGCCAGAATGAAAAATTCGGCATGGGCAAGGCTTTCGACAGGCTGATAGTCACCACCGGCGGTCAGCAGGCGGCGGACTTGGTGTGCAAGGTTTTGTGCAACGAGGGCGACGTTGTTATATGCGAAAATCCGAGCTTTATCGGCGCTATGAACGCTTTTCGTGCCAACGGCGCGAAGCTTGTCGGCGTGGAGCTTGAGGAAGACGGCATCGACACCGCGGCGCTGAGAAAAGCCGTCGAAGCCAACAAGGGCAAGGTCAAGCTGCTTTATTTGATACCGAATTTTCAAAACCCCGCCGGCCTCACAATGTCGCTTGAAAAGCGGCGCGAGGTGTACGCCATCGCCAAGGAATACGGAATTTTGATTTTCGAGGACAATCCCTACGGCGAATTGCGGTTCGAGGGCGAGCATATTCCCGCGATAAAGACACTGGACGAGGACGGATTGGTGCTGTACTGCTCATCTTTTTCGAAAATTCTTTCGGCAGGTATGCGCATCGGCTATCTTCAGGGCCCTGAGGCGGTCATTCAAAAGGTGGTTGTGGCAAAGCAGGTCAACGACGTGCATACTAACATTTTCTTCCAAATGGTGTGCGACCGCTTTATTTCCGAATACGACCTCGAGGCGCAAATTGCCTCGATTTGCGAGCTGTACGGCGCGAAATGCCGCCTGATGCTGAGCGAAATGGACAAGCATTTTCCCGACTGCGTAAAGTATACGCGGCCGCAGGGCGGGCTTTTTCTGTGGTGCACTCTGCCCGAAAGCATCGACGTTGCGGAATTTGTCAAGCGGGCGCTGGAAAAGAAGGTTGCCGTGGTTACCGGCGCGGCGTTCATGGCGGACGAAAACAGTGTTACCCACTGCTTCCGCATGAATTATTCCATGCCGTCGGACGAGCAGATAACAGTCGGCGTCAAGGCGCTGGCCGAAACGATAAAAGAAATGCTGTAAAAAGATAACTAACCGAAAGGACAAAATAACATGGAAAACACATCGAAAAAAACTATACTTTCCGGCGTTCAGCCCAGCGGTAAGCTGACGATCGGCAACTATTTGGGTGCGCTTCGCAATTGGGACAAGCTTCAGGACGAATACGACTGCTTGTACTGCGTTGTCGATCTGCATGCCATAACCGTGCGCCAAAATCCCGCCGAGCTTCGCCGCAGAACGCTGGAAACGCTGGCGATATACATTGCCTGCGGCTTGGATCCGCAGAAAAACACGCTTTTTGTGCAAAGCCACGTGCATCAGCATGCCGAGCTCAACTGGGTTTTGGGCTGCTACACAATGTTCGGCGAGCTCAGCCGCATGACTCAGTTTAAGGATAAATCCGCCAAAAACGCGCAGAATATCAACGCCGGACTTTTCACCTATCCCGTGCTGATGAGCGAAATGGACAAGCATTTTCCCGACTGCGTAAAGTATACGCGGCCGCAGGG